>NZ_JAALEC010000003.1:0-2419 GCF_014145205.1 Dietzia sp. DQ11-44 | reverse complement strand
CGCAGGCCTGCTCCGGAACCCGCCACCCCACGCCGGGCCCCGGCACGAAGCTCCGCTGCGGTGGCAGGAGATGGTCGCCGCCGGTGGCGATGAGCGTGTAGGCGACCCCGGGCAGGAACGGGGTGCGGTCGAGCCCGTACCACGCGGTGAGCATGGGGCTGCCGGGTGACAGTTCGGCCAGACCCCGCAGGTTGGCGGCCCAGAGCGCCGCGCCTGCGACCCCCGGTGGCAGCTGGTGGGGGATCAGGCCACTGTTGTCGGCGCCCCAGTACCCGCCCACCGAGACCACCCGGCCCACCGCGCCGGGGCGCAACACCTTGGTGGTGTACCCCGCGATCGAGGCGCCCTGCGAGTAGCCCACCAGGTCGACCTGCGCGGCGCCGGTGACCGCGCGCACGTGGTCGATCACCCCGGCGAGCTGCGGACCGGACGCACCGACGATCGAGTCGAGACCTCCCCGGGCCGGGTTGCCCGCGTACGCGCCGAGGGTCGGTGCGATCACACAGAACCCCTGCCTGCGCAGCGGCTCGCCCAGTCGCGGCATGGTGTTGGGGCCGTTGTCGAACGTCCCGTGCACCAGAATCACCGGCCGCGGGTGGGCCGGGGTCGGTCGGCAGGTGATCGGGGTGTCCACCGCGGCTGGCGGGCCGGGGGCGCCGATGGGTCCGTTGATGCCGTTGAGCGCCTCGGTCACGTAGGGCCCGAGCTCGCCCGAGGGATCCAGGTCCCCGACGAGGTCCGTCAGTGCGTCCTCCACCGGCCCGGCGGCGGCCTGTGGGACGAGTGCGGGCGCGGCGGTGGTGGTCGTGACCGCCGCGGCGAGGGGCACGGCCAGCGCGCCGGCGACGAGGGCGCCGGCAAATCGGGAACGCAGGCGGTGTGGGGTGCGGGAACCGAGCATGGTGACTCCCAAAGAGTGTGAGGTCACACAAGTATGCGAGTGCCGAGCGGGATCGGGTACCGCGAGGACCTCACGTTCTCGCGGCGCGGACCGATTACTGCGGACGCCGCCGACCGGGGCGGGTGCCCCACGATCAGCTCGAGGTGAGGCCCTACTGGGCCAGGACCTTGTTGACCAGACGCGACGCGAAATTGGGCGAGAACTTAGAGATGTTCGCGAGCACGGTCGTCTGCTCGCCGACGGAGTAGGACGTGCGATGAAGGCGGCGGTCAAGGGTCGTCGGGTGGACGGACTGCCAGACCTTGTCCGCCACCTGCTCGGGCGTGATCTTGATGCCGAGCGTCCTGGTCGTCTTGGCCTTGGGGTCCGCGAGAGCGGTCTTGGCCCACAGCGGCCAGATCCCCACCACGCGCACGCCGTGCGGTGCCCACTCGAGCTCCAACGCCTCGGTCAGCCCGGCGACGTAGAACTTGGCGGCGCTGTACGTGGCGATCCCGGGTTGACCGTAGATCGCCGACGCGGACGCGATGTTGACCAGGTGCGACCCCGGCGTGGCCTTGAGGTACGGGAACGCGGCTTTGGCGCCGAGCGTCACCCCCAACACATCGATGTCGATCTGGGCCTTGACCGCGTCAGCCGAGATCTCCGACAGGTCGCCGGCGACAAGAACACCCGCGTTGTTGTCCAGGACGTCGAGCGTCCCGCCGGTGTGCGAGGTGAACTCCTCCAGCGCCTTCTCCCACTGCTGCATATCGCGGACGTCGAGCTCTCCGGTGATCCAGTCGGGATGACTCGACTGCACCGCGGCCAGGGCGTCGGTGTCGACGTCATACACCCCGACAGTCCATCCCTCGCGGCCGAATCGCTCCGCCGTTGCCAGGCCGATCCCAGCCGCCCCGCCCGAGATGAAGATCGATACCATTCGCTGTCCTCCACACGCAAGTCCGATGCGGCGCGCCGCCCGGAGATATCCGACACTCGACAGTACCGAGCATTGGACGGGCGAGGGAAAGCTCTACCAGTGCGCGATCACGAACGTCTGCCGCGATCACGCGTGTCGCTCGGGCGCTGTGCCGACCTCACGTTTCCCTCGCGCGGAGCGACTACCTCCCGAGACCGGTGGGAGGGGCGTGTGAACGTGGCGCCGGAGACGAGGGGAGGATCTGATCTATGAGGGCAGCCTTCGACGGTGCGGTGGTCCGGCACGGGCCGACGGTTCTGCGAGTGTGCCGTGCGGTCCTGGGTCCCGGCCCCGACGCCGACGACGCCTGGTCCGAGACTTTCCTCTCCGCGCTGCGGGCCTGGCCGGACCTGCCGGAGGAGACCAATGTGGAGGCGTGGCTGGTCAGGGTCGCCCACCGCCGCGCCGTGGACGTGGTGCGCAGATCAGCGCGCATGGCAGCCCCGGCGGGAGGCGCGGACGAGGTCGCCCTGCTCGAGGAGTGGGAGGGCAGTGGCCGCGGGCGGAGTGGCGGCGGGTGGAGTGGCAACCGGGCGGGCGACGACGAGCTCGGCGAC
>NZ_JAALEC010000039.1:0-4940 GCF_014145205.1 Dietzia sp. DQ11-44 | reverse complement strand
CGGCGCACTCGGCCACCTCGAGGGCGTTGCCCACCGCCCGACCCAGTGGCGTGTGGTTGGCGGTCACCAGAGCGCTGGTCCGGACGCCGGCGGCCGTGCCGATGGCGACCATCACCCGGGCCAGCTCGTCCGCATCCGCGCGGTCGGGCCGGAAGGCACCAGATCCGCACTTGACGTCGAGCACCAGCGCGCCCGTGCCCTCGGCGATCTTCTTGCTCATGATCGACGCCGCCAGCATGGGGATGGACGGGACGGTCCCGGTGACGTCCCGTAGGGCGTAGAGGGCCCGGTCGGCGGGCGCGAGATCGGCTCCGGCCGCGCAGATCACGGCCCCGGTCTCCTCAAGGATCTGGCGCCTGGTGGCGGCATCCAGGTCGGCGCGCCAGCCGGGGATCGCCTCGAGTTTGTCGAGGGTCCCGCCCGTGTGACCGAGCCCGCGCCCCGAGAGCTGGGGCACCGCCAGCTCCCAGGTCGCCAACAGGGGGGTCAGCACGAGCGTCACCGAGTCGCCCACACCGCCGGTCGAGTGCTTGTCCACCGTGGGGACGCGACGACCGGCGCGCGTCAGGTCGGACAGGTCCAACCGGGTGCCGGAGTCGACCATCGCGGCGGTCCAGCGGGCGATCTCGCGATCGGTCATGCCCCGGAAGTACACCGCCATCGCCAACGCGGACATCTGCTCGGGGTGCACCACACCGCGGGTGTACCCGTCGACGATCCAGTCGATCTCGTCGTCGTCGAGCTCCTTCCCGTCACGCTTGGCCTCGATGATCCGCACGGCGTCGATCGACCGGGTCACGTCAGATCCTCCGGCCCGAAGGCGTCCGGCAGGAGCTCGCCCAGGCGGACGGGGCCGCGGGCGGTGTGGACGACCAGGTCCGGGCCGCCGTGTTCGTGGAGGAGTTGGCGGCACCGCCCGCACGGTGAGAGCGGGTCACCGTCGTGGCCGACGACGACGAGCTCGAGCAGTCTCCCGCCACCCGTGCGGTGGAGGTCGGACACGAGCGAGCATTCCGCGCAGAGTGTGAGCCCGTAGGAGGCGTTCTCGACGTTGCACCCGGTCACGATCCTGCACTCGTCGCCGCCGGGTTCCGACGCCAGGGCGGCGGCCCCCACCCCCAATCCTGAGTACGGCCGGTAGGCGTTCCGGGCGGCCGCCAGCGCGGCTTCGCGCAAACCGCTGCGGGCCGCGTTCCTCTGTGCTGCGGTTTCGTTGACGGACACCCTTTTCTACCCTCCGGTAACTTCGATTAGGGTCCCCTAACAGGCATTACCCGTTCGGACCACCGTACCCACCCTGCTTCTCGTCCGCGTCCTCTCAGGTCTAAAGTCCTAGTAGGCGCCCGCTGTGCTCTCGGGCAGGGAACGCGCGCCGATGGCACCACGCCCAGACGATTCGGAGGCACGACAAGCCCATGAGTACTGCGCAGGCGCCGGCGCGTCCGGCCCCCAATAAGAAGATCAGCATCTACAAGGGTGACCCGGGGATGTGGTCGTGGGTCGCGCACCGCATCTCGGGCGTGGCGATCTTCTTCTTCCTCTTCGTGCACGTGCTGGACACCTCGCTCGTCACGGTGAGCCCGGAGACCTACAACGCGGTCATCGACTCGTACAAGACCCCGATCGTCGGGCTCCTGGAGGTCGGCCTGGTCGCGCTGGTCCTCTTCCACGCGCTCAACGGTCTGCGCATCGTCGCCATCGACTTCTGGTCCAAGGGCGCGAAGTACCAGCGCCAGATGCTCTGGGCCGTCCTGGCGATCTGGGTCGTGGTCTTCGCCGCGGCGACCGCCCGCCTCCTCTTCCTTCTCTTCCAGCACATCTAAGGAGAACGATCACCATGGCAGACGCACCTGTTCTCCAGACGTCATACGATCGCCCCGCCTCGCTCGCCCAGCCGCGCTCCCCGCGCCTGCGCTCACGCGGCAACTTCGAGCGCACCGCGTGGATCTTCATGCGCGCCTCGGGCGTCGCGCTGGTCATCCTCACGCTCGGCCACCTCACCGTGGGCCTCATGATCGACGAGGGAGTCCACCGCATCGACTGGGCCTACGTCGCGGATCGCTGGCAGAGCCCGTTCTGGGCCACGTGGGACCTCCTCATGCTCTGGCTGGCACAGCTCCACGGCGCGAACGGCGTCCGGACGGTCATCGCGGACTATTCCCGCAAGGACTCGACGCGGTTCTGGCTCAACGCGATCCTCGTCGCCGCGACCGTCCTCGTCCTGGCTCTGGGCACGTACGCCCTCTTCGGCCTCGCCTACGACGTCTGATCGACGCCTGCGGACCGTTCCACTTCGAAAGCGAGCACTGAGAATCCCATGACCGATCGTCAGGTCCACCAGCACCAGTACGACGTGGTAATCGTCGGCGCCGGCGGCGCAGGCATGCGCGCGGCCATCGAGTCGGGACCGCGGACCCGTACCGCCGTCCTCACCAAGCTCTACCCCACCCGCTCCCACACCGGCGCCGCCCAGGGCGGTATGTGCGCCGCCCTCGCGAACGTCGAGGAGGACAACTGGGAGTGGCACACGTTCGACACGGTCAAGGGCGGCGACTACCTCGTCGACCAGGACGCCGCGGAGATCATGGCCAAGGAGGCCATCACCGCCGTCATCGACCTGGAGAACATGGGCCTGCCGTTCAACCGCACGCCCGAGGGCAAGATCGACCAGCGTCGTTTCGGTGGCCACACCCGCGACCACGGCAAGGCACCCGTGCGCCGGGCCTGCTACGCGGCCGACCGCACGGGCCACATGATCCTGCAGACGCTCTACCAGAACTGTGTCAAGCACAACGTCGAGTTCTTCAACGAGTTCTACGTCCTGGACCTCTGCCTCACGGAAACCCCCGAGGGCCCCGTCGCCACCGGGTGCGTCGCCTACGAGCTCGCCTCCGGCGACCTGCACGTCTTCCACTCCAAGGCCACCGTCTTCGCGACCGGCGGTTCGGGACGGATGTACAAGACCACCTCCAACGCCCACACCCTCACCGGCGACGGAATGGCCGTGGTCTTCCGCAAGGGCCTGCCCCTGGAGGACATGGAGTTCCACCAGTTCCACCCGACGGGCCTGGCGGGCCTGGGCATCCTCATCTCCGAGGCCGTCCGCGGCGAGGGCGGCATCCTGCGCAACGCGGACGGTGAGCGCTTCATGGAGCGCTACGCCCCCACCATCAAGGACCTCGCGCCGCGCGACATCGTCGCCCGCTCGATGGTCCTCGAGGTGCGCGAGGGCCGAGGCGCCGGACCCGAGAAGGACTACGTCTACATCGACGTGACCCACCTCGGTGCGGACGTGCTCGAGGAGAAGCTGCCCGACATCACCGAGTTCTCCCGCACCTACCTGGGTGTCGACCCGGTCACCGAGCTCGTCCCGGTGTTCCCGACGTGCCACTACGTCATGGGCGGCATCCCGACCAACGTCAAGGGTGAGGTCCTCCGCACCAACGACGACGTGGTGCCCGGTCTCTACGCCGCCGGCGAGTGCGCGTGCGTGTCCGTGCACGGGTCCAACCGTCTGGGCACCAACTCGCTGCTGGACATCAACGTGTTCGGCCGCCGGGCGGGGATCGCCGCCGCGGACTACGCTGCAGGCCACGACTTCGTCGAACTCCCCGAGGAGCCCGAGAAGATGGTCCGTGAGTGGATGGAGAGCATGCTCGCCGACCACGGCGCGGAGAACGCCAACGACATCCGGACCGAGATGCAGGCCATGATGGACGACAAGGCGTCGGTGTACCGCACCGAGCAGTCGCTCACCGAGGCCCGTGACGAGCTCCGCGCCCTGAAGAAGCGCTACGCCGACGTCACCGTCAGCGACAAGGGCAAGCGGTTCAACACCGAACTCCTCGAGGCCGTCGAGCTGGGCTTCCTCCTGGAGCTGGCGGAGGTCACGGTCGTGGGTGCGCTCAACCGCAAGGAGTCCCGTGGCGGACACGCCCGCGAGGACTACCCGGACCGCAACGACGACGAGTTCATGAAGCACACGATGGCGTTCAAGGACGGCCTCGGCCTCCTCTCCGAGATCCGGCTGGACTGGAAGCCGGTTGTGCAGACCCGCTACGAGCCGATGGAGCGTAAGTACTGATGACCACCGCAGTCGACACCACCAAGGCCACCGACGGCAAGGACCCGGGCTCGAACCGTCCCGTGCCGCCCGGCTCCACCATGGTCACGCTCAAGATCGCCCGGTTCAACCCGGAGGATCCGGACTCGGCGGGCTGGAAGGAGTACGAGGTCCCGGCCCTGCCGTCGGACCGTCTGCTCAACCTGCTGATGTACGTCAAGAACTACATCGACGGCAGCCTCGCGTTCCGCCGGTCGTGCGCACACGGCATCTGTGGGTCGGACGCCATGCTGATCAACGGGGTCAACCGCCTTGCCTGCAAGGTCCTCATGAAGGACATGCTTCCCAAGGACGGCAAGTCCATCACCATCACCATCGCCCCGATCCGCGGGCTGCCGGTGGAGAAGGACCTGTACGTCGACATGGAGCCGTTCTTCAAGTCGTTCCGTGACGTCATGCCGTACCTCATCACGTCCGGGAACCAGCCGACGGCCGAGCGGATCCAGTCCCAGACGGACCGGGCCCGCTTCGACGACACGACCAAGTGCATCCTCTGCGCCTGCTGCACGACCTCGTGCCCGGTGTTCTGGGCCGACGGGTCGTACTTCGGCCCGGCCGCGATCGTCAACGCTCATCGGTTCATCTTCGACTCCCGTGACGAGGGTGCCGCCGAGCGTCTGGAGATCCTCAACGACGCCGAGGGGGTCTGGCGGTGCCGCACGACCTTCAACTGCACCGACGCGTGCCCCCGCGGCATCCAGGTGACCAAGGCGATCCAGGAGGTCAAGCGCGCCCTGCTGTTCGCGCGCTGACCTTCCCCGGTCTCCCCGGCGGGGCCGCACCTTCCCTGAGCGGAGGGTGCGGCCCCGCTGGTATT
>NZ_JAALEC010000386.1:0-4240 GCF_014145205.1 Dietzia sp. DQ11-44 | reverse complement strand
TGACTGGGTTACCCGGGCGGTCCGGTGATCGATCGACTCGCGGCGTCCGGTGACCCGGCGGCCATACCCTTCCCCCGCGGGATGACCGGGCCCCGGGACGCCCGACACGACTTCTCCTTCTCCGGGCTCAAGACCTCCGTCGCGCGCCGGATCGAGGCCGCCGAGCGCGACGGGGTGCACCTCGAGGTCGCCGACGTGGCCGCGTCGTTCCAGGAGGCCGTGGCGGACGTGCTCACCATGAAGGCCGTGCGGGCCTGCACAGATCTCGGGGTGTCGACCCTGCTCGTCGGCGGCGGCGTCGCCGCGAACTCCCGGCTGCGGGAGCTGGCGGCGCAGCGGTGCGCCGAGGCCGGGATCCGCCTCCGCGTCCCCCGGCCGCGGCTGTGCACGGACAACGGGGCGATGGTCGTGGCGGTGGCGTCCGCGCTCCTCGCGGCGGGTGCCGAACCCAGTGCCCTCACCGTGGCGGCGGATCCGGGGCTCACGGTCGGGGTGACCCAGCTGGTGTGAGGCGGGTGGTGTGAGGAGGGTGGTGAGGCGGGTGCCTCAGAACCCGAGCAGTGCGAAGCCGTACCCGGTGAACAGCAGCATCCCGCAGACCAGCAGGGTGATCAGGACCAACCACAGGTACCCCACCGCGAGGGCGGTGAGGGCGAGACCGCGCCCGGCCTGTCCGGTCCGGTTGATCCTGGCCAGGGCGAGATGGCCGAGCAGGACCGACGCGAGCGCGAAGACCGCGGGGACCGCGGGCAGGAACAGTCCGAGGAAGGACCCGAACACGACGTTGCCCACCGCCAACACGACCGCGGCGAGCGCCGTCCCGTTGACGTCGGGGGGACCGGCGTGCGACTCGTCGCCGGGGTCCTCCGGATCCCGCCGGCCGGACGCGTCCGCGTCACCGGAGGGGGTACGGGACATGGCGACGACTCCTCCCGGGGGCGGCGGGACTTCCCGCTGATCGTACGCGGGGCCCGCGCGCCCGGCGGCGTGCTCGAGCGGGTGTGTGGGGGCCGGGTGGTGTTCGCCGTCCGCGAACGGGGCCGGATCGGGCACCCGGGACACTTGAGTGCTGGCACTCGCGCATATAGAGTGCCAATAGGCATGGACCCGGTCGCGTCACCCGCGACGACGCCACCCCGGTGCCCCGCCCCCCTGAACACACCAGCCATCTACACACGGAGGATCCATCGTGGCGATCAAGCCGCTTGAGGACAAGATTCTCGTCGAGGCCACCGCTGCCGAGACCACCACGGCGTCCGGCCTCGTCATCCCGGACACCGCCAAGGAGAAGCCCCAGGAGGGCACCGTCGTCGCGGTCGGCAAGGGCCGCTTCGACGAGGACGGCGACCGCATCCCCATGGACATCAAGGAGGGGGACAAGGTCATCTACTCCAAGTACGGCGGAACCGAGATCAAGTACGAGGGCAAGGAGTACCTGATCCTCTCCTCGCGCGACGTTCTCGCGGTCATCGACTGACGTGAGTCGGTACAACCCCGCCCCGGTGGCGCCGGCCAGTGTCCGGCCCGCCGGGGCGGTGGTGTCTCACCGGTGTCGCACCGGTCCGTTACGCAGTACGACCCGTCCGTCCCGAACACCCTCTTCCTTCCAGGAGTCCCATCAATGTCCAAGTTGATAGCGTTCGACGAGGAGGCCCGTAAGGGCATGCTCGCCGGTGTCGACCAACTCGCCGACACCGTCAAGGTCACGCTCGGCCCGAAGGGTCGGCACGTCGTGTTGGCCAAGGCCTTCGGTGGCCCCACCGTCACGAACGACGGTGTCTCCATCGCCCGCGAGATCGAACTCTCCGAGCCGTTCGCGAATCTCGGTGCCCAGCTGGTCAAGAGCGTCGCCACCAAGACCAACGACGTGGCCGGTGACGGCACGACCACCGCGACGGTGCTCGCGCAGGCGCTCATCCGTGAGGGGCTGCGCAACGTGGCCGCCGGATCCAACCCGATGGCCATGGGCAAGGGCATCGAGAAGGCCTCGGCCGCCGTCGTCGAGTTCCTCAAGTCCGCCGCCACCCCGGTGTCGGGGTCCGAGGGGGTGGCGCAGGTCGCCACGGTCTCCTCCCGTGACCCCGAGGTGGGCCGGATGGTCGCCGAGGCCATGGACGCCGTGGGTGTCAACGGCGTCGTGTCCGTCGAGGAATCCCAGGGCCTGCACACCGAGGTCGCCGTGACCGAGGGCATCGCCTTCGACAAGGGCTACCTCAGCCCCTACTTCGTCACCGACCCCGACGAGCAGAAGGCCATCTACGAGGATGTCCTGGTCCTGCTGCACCGCGAGAAGATCAGCTCCCTCCCCGACCTGCTCCCGCTGCTCGAGAAGGTCGCCGAGACCGGCAAGCCGCTGCTCGTCGTGGCCGAGGACGTCGACGGCGAGGCGTTGTCGACGCTGGTCGTCAACTCGATCCGCAAGACCATCAAGGTCGTCGCGATCAAGGCCCCGTTCTTCGGCGACCGCCGCAAGGCCTTCCAGGACGATCTCGCTATCGTCCTCAAGGGTCAGGTCGTCAGCCCGGACCTGGGCATGAAGCTCTCCGACTGTGGCCTCGAGGTGCTCGGACACGCCCGCCGCGTGACCGTCTCCAAGGACGAGACGATCATCGTCGACGGTGACGGTGACCAGGCCGACGTCGACGCCCGGGTGGCGCAGCTGCGCCGCGAGGCCGAGAACACCGACTCCGACTGGGACCGCGAGAAGCTCGAGGAGCGCATCGCCAAGCTCTCCGGGGGCGTCGCGGTCATCCGCGTCGGCGCCGCCACCGAGACGGAGCTCACCGAGCGCAAGCTCCGCGTCGAGGACGCGGTCAACTCGGCCAAGGCCGCCGTCGAGGAGGGCGTGATCGCCGGTGGCGGTTCCGTGCTCGTCCAGGCCGCGGCGTCGCTCGCCCGGCTCGCCGAGGACACCACCGACGCCGACGAGGCGGTGGGGGTGAACGTCGTCCGCAAGGCGCTGGCGGCGCCACTGTTCTGGATCGCCGCCAACGCGGGCGAGGACGGCTCCGTCGTGGTGAGCAAGGTCGCCGACCTCGGTCCGAGGGACGGCTTCAACGCCGCCACCGGCGAGTACGGTGACCTCGTCTCGGCGGGCATCATCGACCCGGTGAAGGTCACCCACTCGGCCGTCGTCAACGCCTGTTCCGTCGCGCGGATGGTGCTGACCACCGAGACGGCGATCGTCGAGAAGCCCGAGCAGGAGGCGCCCGGCGGGCACTCACACGCCGGTCACTCGCACTGATCCCGTCCCGACCGGGCCCCGGTCCCGCACCCGCGGGACCGGGGCCCGCTCGTCGTCCGGCGACCGGTGATGTCGTCTCACCCCGCTCCGAGCGGCTACGCTGGGCCCTCACCGGATGACCTCCGGCACAGGGGTCGCAGAAGTATCCTGTGCCCACGCCCCGCCGGCCGCGACGGTCCGGACGTGAGACCGCGACGGTCCGGCGCCGCACCCCGACAGAAAGGCCGTGCCCCGTAGCACACCCGTGTAACGAGAGGCCCCCCTAAATCGATGACAGGTACAGCAGACGAGTTGGAACTCGCCGTCGCCGCCGCGGTCAAAGGAGACCGTTCGGCGGCCACGCGGGTACTCGAACTCGTCCGTCCCGGGGTGGTGCGGTATTGCCGCTCCCGCGTCGGGGGTGCGGAGAGGGTCAACCTTTCTGCTGACG
The DNA here is from genome assembly GCF_014145205.1 of Dietzia sp. DQ11-44. NCBI lineage: Bacteria > Bacillati > Actinomycetota > Actinomycetes > Mycobacteriales > Dietziaceae > Dietzia > Dietzia sp. DQ11-44. The sequence continues at coordinate 566 of NZ_JAALEC010000386.1, read as the reverse complement.
ATGTCGCACAGGAGGTGCTGATCGCGGTGCTCTCGGCGTTGCCCGGGTACCGGGATCAGGGACGTCCCTTCATGGCCTTCGTGTACGGGATCGCCGCACACAAGGTCGCGGACGCGCACCGGGGCGCCGCACGGAACAAGTCGGATCCCGTCGAGTACCTCCCGGAGGTGCTCTCCACGGAGACGGGGCCGGAGGATCACATCCTCGACGGCGAGGTGGCCAGGGCGATGAGTCGTCTACTGGGAACCCTGCCCGAGAAGCAGAGGGAGATCATCCGACTGCGGGTGGTCGTGGGACTCTCCGCGGAGGAGACCGCGGAGATAGTGGACAGCACGGCCGGAGCCGTGCGGGTGGCCCAACACCGGGCCATGAAGCAGCTCCGGACCAGGATCGAGCAGGACGGAGAGGAGCGATGGCGATGAACGACGACGATGTCGACCCCGGCACCCGGGACGACGCCGCCTCCCTCGACGCGCACGGTCCGGATCCGGAGGCGGTGGAGCGTGACGACGAGCTCCTGCGCGTCCTCGGGGTGGGCGACCGCCCCGCCGGCTCCGACGCCCTGG
>NZ_JAALEC010000385.1:0-3592 GCF_014145205.1 Dietzia sp. DQ11-44 | reverse complement strand
GCCCCGCAGCGGCCGCTGGGGGAGCTGCGTTCGGACGTCGAGATCGTCGACGCGGCCAAGATCCCGTACGGGCGCTCGATGGCCCAGGACGCCATCAACCGGGTCCTCGTGGACCGCGCGAGGGAGGGCAAGTTCGTCGTCCGGCTCAAGGGCGGCGACCCGTTCCTCTACGGGCGGGGATACGAGGAGGCCCACGCCTGCGCCGAGGCCGGGATCCCCTGCACCGTCGTCCCCGGGGTGTCCAGCGCGCTCAGCGTTCCCGCGCTCGCGGGGATCCCCGTGAGCAACCGCGGCATGACCCACGAGGTCACCATCGTCTCGGGTCACCTCCCGCCGGGGCACCCGGGCTCCCTGGTCGACTGGGAGGCCCTGGCCCGGATGCGGGGGACGCTGGTTGTGCTGATGGGCGTCAAGAACTCCCCGGCCATCGCCGACTCGCTCATGGCCGGTGGCCGATCGCCGGATACCCCCGCCGCGATCATCGTGGACGGCAGCCTCGACGGTCAGGTCACCCACCGGTGCACGGTCGGCACCATGGCCACCACGCTCACCGACCGCGGGGTCCGGCCGCCGGCGATAGTGGTTGTCGGCGAGGTCGCCGGACTCCCGCAGGTGCTGACCCGGGCCTGAATCCCGCCCTCGGGGGCCCGGGTCCTCTACTCGGGGCCCCGGGTCCTGTCCTCGGGGGCCCGGGTCCTGACCACAGGGGCCCGCGTCCCCCTCAGGGTCCGGTCACCATCGTCAGGGTGGAGGGCGAGTTGTGTTCGAGGGTGTGCCCCGCCCGGCGGGCCACCCGCAGGAGCGCCTGTACGTCCGCCATCTCCGCCCGTGAGGTCGCCAGCGTCCTGGCGAGCAGCCCCTTGTGGTGCTTGGAGAAGTGGGACACCACCTTGCGGGTGCCGTCCGGGTACTCCGTGACGACGTCGACGGTGACGGCCCCCGGGACCGGCCCCAACTGGTGGTAGCCGCCCGAGCGGAGGTCGACCACGAGGTCGTCGGCCCAGCCCGAGGTGGCGTCGGTGAGCGAGGGCTTCCACACCGCGCGGAGCGTTCCGAGTCCGGGCAGTCGCGTCCCCGCGGAGAGTCGGTAGTGGGGGATGGGGTCGTCGGCGGCGATCAGTCCGAAGAGCGCCGACCCGATCCACAGCCGCGATTCGGCGCGCGCCCGGGTGGCCCGGGTGAAGGAGGCCTGGTCCAACGCGTCGTAGAGCACTCCGGTGTACCGGCTCAGTGCCGGGGCGGTGGGGGAGGTCCACAGGCGTGCGTCGTGCGTCACCTCGTCGGCGAGCGCGTCGCTCAGGCCCAGCGCGCGTCGCGCACCCTCCGGGTCGTCGACACACATCGAGACCAGCGCCCCGGCCACCGTCTCCCGGGTGTCGGAGAGCGCGGGAAGGGACAGCGCGGCCAGATCGAGGGGGCCACCCGACCCGCCGACGGACTTGGTCTCGGAGGGCGAGAGGAGGATGCGCACCCGGCTGAGGCTACCGTCGCTCCGGTGGCGGGTCCCCGGGCGGCTACGCTTGACCACCGTGATCACGCGTCTGTCCCACCTCTTCCTGCGTACGCTCCGCGACGACCCGGCCGATGCCGAGGTCCTGAGCCACAAACTGCTGGTCCGTGCCGGCTACGTCCGGCGCGTCGCGCCCGGCGTGTACTCGTGGCTGCCGCTCGGCCTGCGCACCCTCCGGCGGATCGAGCAGGTGGTGCGAGAGGAGATGAACGCCTCCGGCGCCCAGGAGATCAGCCTGCCCGCGCTCCTGCCCCGCGAGCCCTACGAGACGACGGGCCGGTGGACCGAGTACGGATCTGCGTTGTTCCGTCTCAAGGACCGCAAGGGCAACGACATGCTCCTCGGCCCCACCCACGAGGAGCTGTTCACACTCACGGTGCAGGGCGAGTACTCCTCGTACAAGGACCTGCCCGTCACCCTGTACCAGATCCAGTCCAAGTACCGGGACGAGGAGCGGCCCCGTGCCGGGATCCTCCGGGGCCGCGAGTTCACCATGAAGGACTCCTACTCCTTCGACCTCGACGACGCCGGTCTCGCACGCTCGTACCAGGTGCACCGGGAGACCTACCAGCGCATCTTCGACCGCCTGGGCATCGAGTACGTGATCTGCGCCGCCACCTCGGGAGCGATGGGCGGATCTGCGTCCGAGGAGTTCCTCGCGATCTCCGCGGCGGGGGAGGACACCTTCGTCCGGTCGACGGACGGGGAGTACGCGGCCAACGTCGAGGCCGTGGTGACCCCGGTACCGCCCGCCCGTCCGCTCGAGGGACTCCCCGAGCCCGTGGTCCACGACACCCCCGGGACGCCGACGATCGAGACCCTGGTCGAGTGGGCCAACGGAGCGGGCCTCGGGCGACGGGTCACGGCGGCGGACACTCTCAAGAACGTGTTGTTCAAGGTCCGTGAGCCCGGGAAGGACTGGGAGCTGCTGGGCGTGGGGCTGCCCGGGGACCGCGAGGTCGACATGAAGCGCGTCGAGGCGGCGCTCGAGCCCGCCGAGGTGGCCGTGCTGGGCGAGGACGACTTCACGGCCAACCCGTTCCTCGTCAAGGGGTACATCGGTCCCGGGGCCCTGCTCGCGGGCGGGGTCCGGTACCTGGTGGACCCGAGGGTGGTCGACGGGACCGCCTGGATCACCGGGGCCGACGAGCCGGGCAGACACGTCGTGGGCCTGGTCTGTGGCCGCGACTTCACCCCCGACGGCACGATCGAGGCCGCCGAGGTCAGGGAGGGCGACGAGGCCCCCGACGGCCACGGCACACTCACCCTCGCGCGAGGGATCGAGATCGGTCACATCTTCCAGCTCGGCCGGAAGTACACCGACGCCTTCGGATTCGACGTCCTCGGCGAGAACGGCAAGCCCGCCCGGGTGACGATGGGGTCCTACGGCATCGGGGTGTCCCGGCTCGTCGCGGTGCTGGCCGAGCAGTACGCCGACGAGAAGGGCCTGGTGTGGCCGGCGGCCGCGGCTCCGGCCGACGTCCACGTGGTGATAGCCAACAAGGACGAGGCGGCGACCAGCGGAGCCGCGACGCTCGTCGAGGCTCTCGACCGGGCCCGCCTCGAGGTGCTCTTCGACGATCGCAAGGCCTCGCCGGGGGTGAAGTTCAAGGACGCCGAGTTAATCGGCGTCCCGTGGGTCGTCGTCGTGGGTCGGGGATGGTCGGAGGGGACGGTGGAGCTGCGCGAGCGCGCCACCGGGGAGATCACCCAGGTGCCGGTGGACGGAGCCGCGGACGAGATCCTCCGGCTCATCGGGGCCGGGCGCTAGTCCGTCAGGACGGGGGAGGGAACCCGGGCAGCGCCTCGAACGGCGCACCCGGCACCAGCGTCCGCCAGCGCTCCAGTTGGATCGAGGCGGCCGTGAGGGCGTCGAGGCAGAACCTCCGGATCTCCGTCGACCGCGCCGCCGCGATCTCCGTCCGCCACGCCACGCAGCAGTCCGACTCCAGCCGGATGGCCAGGAGCACGGGCGAGGTCGGGGTGTCGGGGGCCGTCAGATAGCCGACAGGCGCGGGAGGGGAGCCGGGCCACAGGGCCTCCGCGGCGTCCCTGCGGGCGCGGTGGGCGGCGAGCTCCCGC
>NZ_JAALEC010000384.1:0-2935 GCF_014145205.1 Dietzia sp. DQ11-44 | reverse complement strand
CCGGGAGCCGGAGCGGGCTGCGCGGGGGCGGGGGCGACGCTGGGCTGGGGGACCGCCTGCTGGGTGGCGCCCGTCCCGCCGGTGTTCCCGGTCCCCGTGCCGGAGGACTCCCACTGGGACGCGCCGGCCTGGCCACCGATGTACCCGGGGGACGGGAAGCTCTCCCAGTCGGTCCCGGACAGCGCGCCGTCCATCGCCGACTTCCAGATGTCCGCGGGGAGCCCGGACCCGTACATCGTCCCGCCCCACGCGTTGAGCAACGGCTGGTTGTCGTCGGTCCCCACCCACACCGCCGTGGCGATGGACGGGGTGTAGCCCACGAACCAGGCGTCCTTGTTGTACCCGGTGTCGCCGAGCTGGGTGGTGCCGGACTTGGCCGCCGAGGGGCGTCCGCCCGCCAGCGACTTGCCGTTGGAATAGGCGGCGATCGGCTCCATCGCGGAGGTGAGGTTGTTGGCCACGTCGGCGTCCACCACCTCCTCACCCTCGGGGGCCGAGTTGTCCAGCAGGACCTCACCGTCGGCCGTCTCGACCTTCTCGATGAAGTGGGTCGGCCGGTGGACGCCCTCGGCCGCGAAGGTGGCCAGGCTCGTGGCCATGTCGCGCACCCGGATCGGGTACTGACCCAGGATCAGACCGTCGTAGGGGTCCTCGCCCTGCTCGGTGAGGGTCTCCCACGGCAGGCCGGGGATCTCCTTGGCGACACCCGCGCGATGGGCCATGTCCCGGACGTCGTTGGCCCCGTTCTCCAGCATCCGCTGCAGCCGGATGAACGAGGTGTTGAGGGACATCTTGAGCGCCATCGCGACCGAGCACGACCCGCAGGACTGGCCGTTGACATTGGTGACGGTGACGTTTCCGGTGGTCACGGGCGCCGAGGAAATCTGGGTGCCCAGCCCGATCCCCTGCTCGAGGGCGGCGGCCACACCGAAGATCTTGAAGGTGGAGCCGGTCTGCAGCGGGGCGTTGGCGTAGTCCCAGCCCTCGGCGTCCTCGCCGCCGTAGTAGCCGATCACGCCGCCCGTCCGCGGGTTGATGGAGACGACCGCGGTCCGGTTCTCCGGCCTCTCCCCCTGCATGTTGCTGCGGGCGGCCTCGACCACCGCCTCCTGGGTGGACGGGTCGATCGTCGTGGTGATCTTGAGCCCGCGGGTGTTGAGCATCTGCTCGTCCAGGCCGGCCATCGCCAGCTCCGCCAGCACCTGACGACGGATCGCCCCGTTGGTGGGGTCCCCGACGTTCTGGTCCACCGCCTGGGGGTCCTCCACGACCTGGGGGAACACCGCCATGCCGCGCTGCTGGGCGTCGATGGCCCCCATGTCCCGCATGCCGTCCATGACGTAGTTCCAGCGGCCCTCGGAGGCGGCGGCGTTGTTGAGCGGGTCCAGCACGGACGGGGACTGGATGACGCCCGCGAGCAGTGCGCCCTCCTCCACGGTGAGGGCCTCCACCGGCTTGTTGAAGTACGCGGTGGAGGCGGCGGCGATGCCGTAGGCGCCGCGGCCGAAGTAGATGGTGTTGAGGTAGGCCCCGAGGATCTGGTCCTTGGACCACTCGTTGGTCATCTTGGCCGCGATGATGATCTCCTTGGCCTTGCGCTCATAGGTGGGAGCGTCGCCGACCATGGTGTTCTTGACGTACTGCTGCGTGATCGTGGACCCGCCGCCGGCGCTCGACTCGCCGGTGACCTGCCCGATCACCGCGCGGCCGATGCCCGTGGGGTCGTAGCCCTCGTTGGTGTAGAAGCTGCGGTCCTCCGCGGCGATGACGGCGTTTCGCACGTGCACGGGGATGGCGTCGACCTCGACCAGGGTGCGGTTGCCCTCCGGGGGGACGATGCGCCCGATCATGGTCGTGCCGTCGTTGGTGTAGATCTCGGAGATCTGGTTGGTGGCCACGCTGCCCGGGCGGGGGATCTCGGTGCGGTTGTAGGTCACCCCGACGATCACCAGCGGGATCACCAACAGGACGACGACGACGAGGATCAGCGTCGTCCAGATCGGGTGACGCCGGAACCAGCCGCGCCGGGGCGAGGAGTCGTCCCAATCCCCGTCAGATCTCCCACGCGTCCTGTCACTTTGCGACATCTTCTACCCTCCTGCGAGCAGCTCCGACCGGTACGGGCGACCCCCGCTGACGGTGCATTGAGGTCCATTGTGTACGAAATCGCGCTCCACTCGGAACTCGGCGCACCCGGCGAGGGCGCTCAGCGGTGCCTGCGGAGCTCCCGCGCCGCCCGGCGCACGCGCCTGCCCTCACCGGAGGCGAGGCCCACCTCATAGGACTCCACCAGGTGGTTCCACGAGCAGCTGCGACACACCTCCACCACGTGCACGGTGAACGCGTCATGGGTCAGTGCCAGCTGCTCGATCTCGTCCGCGCTCCGCGCCGATCCGGACGCCGCACCCAGGTCGTCGCCGAACACCCAGGACACCTCGGTGAGGTTCTCCTTGCGGCACACGGGGCACACGGTCCCGGTCTCCACGCCGTGGAAACTCGCCGCACGCAGCAGATAGACGTCCGCGTCGCACACCTCGCGAAGTGCCGAGACGCCCTCACGGAGATCCGCCAACACCCCTCGACGCCGCAGGGCGAAATCCACCACCCGCCGACGCCGGAGGGCGTCGCGGCCGGTGGGGTCCTCCGGTCCCGGCGGGGGGCCGGGTCGCCGGGGGCGGAAGTCGGCGTGGTCCACGGGATCAGCCTACGACTCGCGCCGGACCCCCGCGCGAGTCCGGGGCACGAGCACGGGGGGTCCGGGGCGCGAGGCCGGGGGGTCCGGGGCCCGCGTCTGTCTCGATCCGTCCGTCCGATGTCACGGACGGGTATATCGGCGCGATACATCCGAAGGTGTACTCTCGGTGACCGTCGCGGAAACCCGCAGGCATGAGACGTCGAGGGGAGGGGTGTGGTGCTCGAACTGGCGATCCTGGGG
>NZ_JAALEC010000383.1:0-1686 GCF_014145205.1 Dietzia sp. DQ11-44 | reverse complement strand
TCCGCCACGCGTCCGCCGGCCACCGCACGACGCGGTCGCAAGACCTACCGCATCACCGCCGGGGGCAAGGAGACGTTGGCCGCACTGCTCGACGAGCCCGGGGCCGCGTCGTTCAACGACGACGGCTTCGGCGTCCACCTGGCCTTCTTCGACCGCACCCCCGGGCCCGCCCGGGTGCGGCTCCTGGAGGGCCGGCGGCGGGTCCTCGAGGAGCGGCGCGAGGGCCAACGGGACGCGGCCACCCGGACCGGCCCGACCGAACTGCGCTACGCGCGGCAGCTCACCCTGCTCGGCCTCGAGACCAGCGAGCGCGAGCTGCGCTGGATCAACGAGCTCATCCAGACAGAGAACCCATCACAAGGAGAATCCCCATGACCGACAAGAAGGTGCGCGTCGCGATCGTCGGCGTCGGCAACTGCGCGTCCTCGCTCGTGCAGGGCGTCGAGTTCTACAAGGACGCGGCGATCGACCAGACCGTCCCCGGCCTCATGCACGTCAAGTTCGGCGACTACCACGTCCGGGACGTCGAGTTCGTCGCCGCGTTCGATGTCGACGGCAAGAAGGTCGGCATGGACCTCGCCGAGGCGATCAACGCCTCGGAGAACAACACCCTCAAGCTCTGCGACGTGCCGCCGACCGGCGTCAGCGTCCAGCGCGGACCCACCCTCGACGGGCTGGGCAAGTACTACCGCCAGACCATCGAGGAGTCCGACGCCGAGCCCGTGGACATGGTCCGGGCCCTGCGCGACGCCGAGGTCGACGTGCTGGTCAGCTACCTGCCGGTGGGGTCCGAGGAGGCGGACAAGTTCTACGCCCAGTGCTGCATCGACGCCGACGTCGCCTTTGTCAACGCCCTGCCCGTCTTCATCGCCTCCGACCCCGTGTGGGCCGAGAAGTTCCGCTCCGCCGGCGTCCCGATCGTCGGCGACGACATCAAGTCGCAGGTCGGCGCCACCATCACGCACCGCGTGATGGCCAAGCTGTTCGAGGACCGCGGTGTCGCCCTGGACCGGACCTACCAGCTCAACGTGGGCGGCAACATGGACTTCAAGAACATGCTCGAGCGCGAGCGCCTGGAGTCCAAGAAGGTCTCCAAGACCCAGGCCGTGACCTCCAACCTCGAGGGCTCCCTCAAGGACAAGATCCACGACCGCAACGTGCACATCGGCCCCTCCGACTACGTGGAGTGGCTCGACGACCGCAAGTGGGCGTACGTTCGCCTCGAGGGACGCGCGTTCGGCGATGCTCCGATCAACCTCGAGTACAAGCTCGAGGTGTGGGACTCGCCCAACTCGGCCGGCATCATCATCGACGCCGTCCGGGCGGCCAAGATCGCCAAGGACCGCGGCATCGGCGGACCGATCCTGCCGGCGTCGGCGTACCTCATGAAGTCCCCGCCGGAGCAGATGGCCGACGACAAGGCCCGCGCCGAGCTCGAGGCCTTCATCATCGGAGCCTGACCCCCGCTGGAAGAACAGGAACGCATGACCCACACCGCGACGAACCGCCAGCTCTCCCCCACCGGGCGTCGCCGTGTCCCGGCCGTCATCGCACTCGCGATGGCGGCCGGGGTCGCGCTCGCCGCGTGTTCGGGGGCGGAGGAGACCGCGGCCCCCACCTCGCCGACGACGCAGGCGACCACCTCGTCGTCGTCGACTCCCCCGTCCCCCTCGTCCGTGGCCGAGA
>NZ_JAALEC010000382.1:0-3456 GCF_014145205.1 Dietzia sp. DQ11-44 | reverse complement strand
CCTCGCCGTGACGAGTCCGGGGTCGCCGCTCACGGTGCACCCGGCCGCCGCCGGGTGTCCACCGCCGCCGAGCGTCGAGGCCACGGCCGAGACGTCCACGCCGTCGCCACCGCGGGAGCGGAGCGACACCGCGCACTCGCCCTGTCTGATCTCCTTGACGAGGACCGCCACCTCCGCCTCCCGGACCCCCTGCAGGTGGGACACGAGCGACTCGAGGTCGGCCTCGTCGACCGACGCGACGACGTCGTGCGGGACCGTCAACCACACCGCGCCCCGCCCCCCTGCCGCCTCGGTGTCCAGGCGGGCGGTCCCCAGGAGATCCCCCAGCACACGGAGCCAGGAGAACGGGTGGGCGTCGAGGAGCGCGAAACCGAGTTCCCGGGACTCCGCCCCGGCCGCCAGCAGTCGGCGGGCCGTGTCGTGCGAACCCGCCCCACCCCACCGGAAGGACCCGGTGTCGGTGACGAGCCCCGCGTAGAGGCTGGTGGCGAGGTCCGGGTCGACCGGGTAGCGACCGGCCTCGAGAACGTCGAGTACCAGGGTCGCGGTGGAGGCCGCCCCGGGATCCAACAGCAGGTGCGTCCCGAATCCCGGGTTGGAACGGTGATGGTCCACCACGAGGACCTCTGTCGCCGAGCGGGCCAACCGTCCCCAGTCGCCCACCCGGTCCGGGCTGGCGCAGTCCAGCGTCACCACCAGGCCGTCGTGCTCCGGCACCTCGGCGATCGGCACCACGTGTTCCGTACCCGGGATCACCCGGAGCGCCTCCGGCACCGTGCCCGGGTCGAACGACTGGTGGACCACGACGCCGACCGCCCGCAGTGCACGGGCCAGGCCCGCGGAACTCCCGAGGGCATCGGCGTCGGGGCGGACGTGGCACAGCACGGTCACCTCACGGTGCCGCGCGAGGACCTCGGCCGCGCCGCCCGCGTCCACCAGGGTGATCACCGGTCGTCGTCCTCCGGTAGACCCACCTCGTCGTCCCTGCGGTAGGGGTCCTCGTCCCCCGCGGGCCGCGCACCCTCCGCCACCCGGCGGACCTCCTCGTCCTGGGCGCGGGCCTTGGCGAGCAACTCCTCCATCTGGCGCGCGGCATCCGGTACGGAATCCAGCCGGAAGGTCAGCTCGGGAGTGAACTTGACCCCCGTCTGCTTACCCACCATCGTGCGCAGCCGGCCCCGAGCGTTCGCCAGGGCCTCACCCGCGTCGGCGATGTCGGGTTCCTCGTCGAGCGTCCTCCCCCGGACCGTGTAGTAGAGGGTGGCCACCCTCAGATCCGCCGTGATGCGCGAATCAGTGATGGTGATGAACTCGAGACGCGGATCCTTGATCTCGTGCTCGATCGCCGTCGCGACGATCTCCCCGATCCGTTTGCCGAGCCGTCCGGCCCGTCCCTTTCCGGCCATGGCGATCCTCCTTGACGTGATGCGGCCGCCGGGCGGCCGCTCGATACCCAGAATGCCGTGGGGGCAGGCCCGCAGACCACGGAACCTGCCCCCACGGGGTTGTCGCCGTCGACGTCAGTCGCGCGGCTTCTCGACGAGCTCGTAGGTCTCGATCACGTCGCCGATCTTGATGTCGGAGTACGTCACCGTCAGACCACACTCGAAGCCCTCGCGGACCTCGGTCGCGTCGTCCTTCTCGCGGCGCAGCGAGGAGACGGTCATCTCCTCGACGACGACCTTGCCGTCGCGGATGAGACGGGCCTTGGCGTTGCGTCGGATGATCCCGTCGAGGACCATGCAACCCGCGATGTTGCCGAGCTTGGAGGAGCGGAACAGCTGGCGGATCTCCGCCTGACCGAGCTTCTTCTCCTCGTAGATCGGCTTGAGCATGCCCTTGAGCGCACTCTCGATCTCGTCGATCGCCTGGTAGATGATCGAGTAGTACCGGATGTCCACGCCCTCGCGGTTGGCCAGCTCCGTCGACTTGCCCTCCGCGCGGACGTTGAACCCGATGATCACGGCGTCGGATGCGGCCGCCAGGTTGACGTTGGTCTCGGTGACCGCACCGACACCGCGGTCGATGACACGCAACTGCACCTCGTCGTCGATCTCGATGCCCATGAGGGCCTCTTCGAGGGCCTCGACCGTACCGGAGTTGTCGCCCTTGATGATGAGGTTGAGCTGGCTCGTCTCCTTGAGATGCGAATCCAGATCCTCGAGGCTGATCCGCCGGCGGGACCGGGCGGCGAGCGCGTTGCGCTTGCGCGCGTTTCGCTTGTCCGCGATCTGCCGTGCGGTGCGGTCCTCCTCGACCACCATCAGGGTGTCGCCTGCGCCACAGACGCTGGTCAGGCCGATCACCTGGACCGGACGGGACGGGGTCGCCTCCACGACGTCCTCCCCGTGCTCGTCCACCATGCGACGAACCCGGCCGTACGCGTCGCCCGCCACGATCGAGTCGCCGACCCGCAGCGTTCCGCGCTGGATGAGCACCGTGGCGACCGGACCGCGTCCGCGGTCGAGGTGCGCCTCGATGGCCACGCCCTGCGCGTCCATGTCCGGGTTGGCCCGCAGGTCCAGCGACGCGTCCGCGGTGAGGACGACCGCCTCGAGGAGCGACTCGATGTTGAGCCCCTGCTTCGCGGAGATGTCGACGAACATGGTGTCGCCGCCGTACTCCTCCGGGACGAGCCCGTACTCGGTCATCTGGCCACGGATCTTGTCGGGCTGTGCGCCCTCCTTGTCGATCTTGTTGACCGCCACGACGATCGGCACGTCGGCCGCCTGCGCGTGGTTGATCGCCTCGACCGTCTGCGGCATGACGCCGTCGTCCGCCGCGACCACGATGATCGCGATGTCCGTCGACTTGGCGCCGCGGGCACGCATGGCGGTGAACGCCTCGTGACCCGGGGTGTCGATGAAGGTGATCGTCCGGTCGATGTCGTCGACCGGCACGGTGACCTGGTAGGCACCGATGTGCTGGGTGATGCCGCCGGCCTCGCCCTCGCCGACCTTCGCGGACCGGATGCTGTCGAGCAACCTGGTCTTGCCGTGGTCGACGTGACCCATGACGGTGACGACAGCGGGACGGATCTCGAGATCGTCCTCCCCGCCCTCGTCCTCACCGAACGACAGGTCGAACGAGTCGAGCAGTTCGCGGTCCTCGTCCTCGGGACTGACGACCTGGACCTTGAAGCCCATCTCCTCGCCGAGGAGCTGAAGGGTCTCCGGGGTGACGGACTGCGTGGCCGTCACCATCTCACCGAGGTTGAACAGCGCCTGGACCAGCTGCGACGGGTTGACGTCGATCTTGTCCGCGAAGTCGCTCAGCGAGGCACCCTGTGCCAGCCGCAGGACCTGCCCACGACCGTCGGGGAGCCGGACGCCGCCGACCTCGGGGGCCCGCATCGAGTCGTATTCCTGACGCTTCTGCCGCTTGGACTTGCGGCCCCTGCGGGGCGCGCCTCCGGGGCGGCCGAACGCACCGGCCGCGCCGCTGCGGCCACGGTTG
>NZ_JAALEC010000381.1:0-4127 GCF_014145205.1 Dietzia sp. DQ11-44 | reverse complement strand
GACGCGGCCGGCACCGTCGAGGAGGCCGCCGACCTCGTGGTGGCCGAGCTCCACCGCACGGGAGCCTTCGACAGGTCCGTGCTGGCCGTCGCCACCACCACCGGGCGCGGATGGGTCAACCCCCGCGTGGCCGGGGCCCTCGAGTACACCACTGGCGGAGACTCCGCGATCGCGGCCATGCAGTACTCGTTCCTGCCCAGCCCCCTGGCGTTCGTGGCCGATCGGCAGTCGCCCCAGCGCGCGGGACGCGCCCTGTTCGAGGCGGTGGAGCGCGCCGTCGCGGACGTGCCCGAGGCCCGTCGCCCCGCACTCGTCGCGTTCGGGGAGAGCCTCGGCTCCTTCGGGGGGCAGACCGCCTTCGGTGGTGCCCAGGACATGGTGGCCCGGACCGACGGCGCGCTGTGGGTGGGCACGCCCAACTTCTCACCGCAGTGGTCCTACCTCACCGCCCACCGCGATGCGGGCTCGCCGGAGCGACTACCGGTGATCGACGGCGGTGAGCACGTGCGCTTCGCCGCCGGCGGGCCGGATCTGGATCTCGACGGCGCGCCCTGGTCCTCTCCGCGGATCGTCTACTGGCAGCACGCCTCCGATCCCATCACCTGGTGGTCGCCCGACCTCCTGCTGCAGCGCCCGGACTGGCTGCGGGAGCCACTGGGCCCCGATCTCGACCCGGGGGTGCGGTGGACCCCGTTCGTGACGTTCTGGCAGGTCACCCTGGACATGGTGTTCTCCGCGGAGGTCCCTGCCGGCCACGGTCACACCTTCGGGCCGGACGCCGCGCAGATGTGGGCCCGGATCCTGGACCCCCCGGGCTGGGCCGACGCCGACACCGACCGGGTCCACGACGCGATCGCCGGGGGACGCTACTGACGGGGGTGCTTCCGACCGGTGGGAGTGCTGCTGACCGGTGGGGGTGCTGCTGACCGGCCCCGCCGACGCGGCTGCTACTCCTGGTCCGCGAACTGGGTCTCGTACAGCTCGGTGTACCGCCCACCCGCGGCCAGCAGCTCGGGGTGGGTGCCCGACTCCACCACGCTGCCGCCCTCGAGCACGAGGATGCGGTCGGCGGCGCGCACGGTGGACAGTCGATGGGCGATCACCAGGGACGTCCGGTGGGACATCGCCTCGGTGAGGGCCTCCTGGACCGCGGACTCGTTGGTGGAGTCCAGTGCGCTCGTGGCCTCGTCCAGCACCACCACGGAGGGCTCCGCGATGAGCAGCCTCGCGATGGTCAGGCGCTGCCTCTCGCCACCGGAGAGGCGGTACCCGCGGTCGCCGATGACGGTGTCCAGCCCGTCGGGCAGCGACCGGACCAGCTCCTCCAGCCGCGCCCGGCGCAGGGCGTCCCACACCAGCTCGTCGGTCACCTCCGGACGGGCGAAGGTCAGATTGGACCGGATCGTGTCGTGGAAGAGGTGGCCGTCCTGGGTGACCATGCCCACCGTCCGGCGCAACGACGACGAGGTGACCTCACGCACGTCGAGGCCGGCCACCCGCACCGCCCCCGAGTCCACGTCGTACAGCCGCGGGAGCAGCGACGCGATGGTCGACTTGCCCGCGCCCGACGATCCGACCAGTGCGATCATCTGCCCCGGTTCGGCGTGGAAGCTGACCCCGTGCAGGACCTCCTGCCCGCCGCGGGTGTCGAGTACGGCGACCTCCTCCAGCGAGGCCAGGGAGACCTTGTCGGCCGAGGGGTAGGAGAACCGGACGTCGTCGAACTCGATGGCGGCGGGGCCCTCGGGCACGTCGACGGCGTCGGGGGCGTCCTTGAGCAGCGGGTCCAGGTCCAGGACCTCGAAGACCCGCTCGAAGCTCACGATAGCGGTCACCACGTCCATCGGTGCGTTGGCCAGCGAGGTCAGCGGGCCGTACAGGCGGGTCAGGAGGAGGGCGAGGGCGACGACGGACCCCGCGTCCATCCCGCCGGTGAGGGCGAACCAGCCGCCGACGCCGTAGACCAGCGCGAGGGCCAGGGTGGAGACCAGCGTCAGCGAGTTCATGAACACGCTCATGAGCAGCGCGGTGCGGACCCCGATGCCCCGCACCCGACCCGCGCGGGAGGCGAACTCCGCGGACTCGGCGTCGGGGCGGCCGAACAACTTGACGAGGGTCGCGCCGCCGGCGTTGAAACGCTCTGTCATCTGGTCGTTCATCGACGCGTTGAGGTCGGAGGCCTCGCGACGGAGCCTGGCCAGGCGCCTGCCCACGTAGCGGGCGGGGAAGAGGAACACCGGTAGCAGCAGCACCGACATGAGGGTCAGCTGCCAGTTGATCCCGGCCATCACCACCAGGGTGAGGATGAGCTGGACGAGGTTGGACACGACCCCGGAGAGGGTGTCCGAGAAGGCCCGCTGGGCGCCCAGGACGTCGTTGTTGAGCCGACTCACCAGCGCACCGGTGCGGGTACGCATGAAGAACGCGACCGGCATGGTCTGGACGTGGTCGAACACCGAACGGCGCAGGTCGAGGATCAGACCCTCGCCGATTCGCGCCGACCAGAACCTGGTCACGACGTTGTTGACCGCCTCGACGATGCCGATCACCGCGATGGCGGCGGCGAGGAGGAACACCACCCGTACCGCGGCGCCGTCCACGATCGCGGTGACCACCCGGCCGGCGAGCAGCGGGGTCACCACGGCGAGGGAGGCCCCGAACACGGACAGGATCAGGAACAGGACGATCAACCGGGTGTGCGGTCGCGCGAACTGACCGATCCGGTGGAAGTTCTCGCGGGTGAAGACGCTGCGGTCGAGCGTGATGTTGTTGTTCTCGGCCCGCATCAAGGTGCGCATGGCGGCCTGCTGCATCGTCACGTCCGCCACTCCTCCCGCGTCGGAGTGGATCCGACGACCTGTCGGTACAACTGCGCGGACCGCCCCCGTATTCCGCACCGGCCGGTGGAACGGATGGCCTCGTCGTCGTCCTCCCTGGACAAAATCAGACCCCATGTCTAGACATGGCCCGGGAATTTGTCTAATCTTGTCTCCAGACAGTGGCGTAGGCCACATCACCAGTGATCTTTGGAGGTCGTTGACGATGTCCAGCACCGAGTACATCCGCCCCCGGGGCGCAGACGAGCGTCCCGACCGGGACCCCACGACGGACCCCGCCGCCCGGGACGCCGCCGCCCAGGACACCGCCGCGGTGGGTGACGCCACCGACGCCGCGGTCGAGCCGTACGCGTGGACCGACGCCAAGCGGTACCTGTGGCTGCTCGGCCTGATCCCGGCGATGGGGCTGTTCCTCTCGATGCCGTTCGTCATCGGGTTCAACGGGCTGGGTCTGGGCTGGGCCGCCACCGCCGCGTGGTTCCTGCTCCCCGTCCTGGTCTACGTCGCCATCCCCCTCGGCGACCTGGCGGTCGGAGCCGACGGCCAGAACCCGCCGGACGAGGTGATGGACCGGCTCGAGGCGGACCCCTTCTACCGCTGGTGCACCTACCTGTACATCCCCTTCCAGTACGCGTCCCTCATCGTCGCCTGCTACCTGTGGACCGCCCAGGACCTGTCGTGGCTCGGCTACGACGGCGGGCTCGGGATCGCCGCCTCGATCGGTGTGGCCTGGACGGTGGCCATCACGGGCGGGATCGGGATCAACACCGCGCACGAGCTCGGCCACAAGATCGCCGGGAGCGAGAAGTGGCTGTCCAAGGTCGCCCTGGCCACCACCGGGTACGGACACTTCTTCATCGAGCACAACCGTGGGCACCACGCCCGCGTCGCCACTCCCGAGGACCCGGCCAGCTCGCGCTTCGGCGAGTCGTTCTGGGCGTTCCTGCCGCGCAGCGTCGTGGGATCCGCACGGTCGGCCTGGCACCTCGAGTCCGAGCGGCTCGGTCGCCTGGGCAAGAGCCCGTGGACGATCCGCAACGACAACCTCAACGCGTGGCTCATGACCGTCGTGCTCTTCGGCGGACTGATCGCCGTGTTCGGCTGGGAGGTCGCGCCCTGGCTCCTCGTCCAGGCGGTCTTCGGCTTCTCGCTGCTGGAGGTGGTCAACTACCTGGAGCACTACGGCCTCAAGCGGCAGAAGACCTCCGCCGGCCGCTACCAGCGCTGCCGCCCGGAGCACTCGTGGAACTCCGATCACCTGGTGACCAACATCTTCCTGTACCACCTGCA
>NZ_JAALEC010000380.1:0-2129 GCF_014145205.1 Dietzia sp. DQ11-44 | reverse complement strand
TCCGCCGGTCTCCGTCGTGCTCCTCGGTGTCCTGGCGTGTGCCGGGGTGCTGGCGTGGTCTCTCGCCACCCGTCGGCGCACCGGGGCGGTCTGGGCTGCGGTCGCGCTGTACCCGCTGCTCTCCGTGGTGCTGGTCGCGGTGGGGCGGGCGGGCCCGGACACCGCGGCGGAGATCGTCCAGACCCTCCGGTACCACCCCGAATTCCCGCTGGTCCTGGGCGCCGCCGCGGCGCTGGCGTTGTCGGCGCCACGACGGGGTACCTCCACGGCCGGGCGCAGGTCGGTGCCGGCGGGCGTGGTGGTGCTCATCGCGCTGCTCGCCTCCTCAGCGGTCTCGACCCTGACCTATCGGACGACGTGGTCCGAACAGCCCTCCCGCGACTACGCCCTCCCCCTGCTCGAGACGCTGCATGATCGGAGCGCCCCGCTGCTCGACCAGGATCTCCCGCTCGAGGTCCTCCTCCCGGTCACCGCACCGTCACACCGGCTCTCGTCGTTGCTCGCGGGTGTTCCCGGGATCCCGCCGGTGACCGGGTGGACCACTGATCCGGTCGTGATCGACGCCCTCGGCACCCTTCATCCGGCCGAGGTCGCGGCGCTCCGGACGATCCCCCAGGGGCCCGAGCCCGGCTGCGGATACCGGGTCTCCGGGGGCGGTGCCCGGATCCCGCTCGACGGCCCCCTGATCGACCGGGACTGGCTCGTCCAGCTCAATCTCTTCGCCGACGCGGACGGCGAGGTGGATGTCCGCCTCGACGAGGGCGCCGAGGTGACGGTGCCGGTGTCGGCGGGTCTGGGAACGGTGTTCGTACGCGTCGAGGGGTCCGGTACCGGGGTCACCTTCACTCCCGAAGGGGGCCTTGGGGAGTTGTGCATCGGCAGCGGACCGGTCGGAGTCCTCGTGCCGCGCTGAGGGCCGCGGGGCGGGTGGCCCATAATGGTCGGATCGGATGAGTACGACAGGGACGGAGGCAGGTCATCGACATCGCGATGGTCATGCTGACCCTCACCGCGCTCCTCGTGGTCCCCGGGCTGATCGTGGGACTGGCCGCACGGCTCCCGCTCCGGTTGGCGGTGGGCACGTCGATCCCCGTGTCCGCGGGGATCGTCACGATCGCCACCTACGCGTACGGCCGGACGGGTGTGCCGTGGTCCCTGGGCGCGTATGCGGTGGCCACGGCGGTCACCGCGGTGATCGTCGGGCTGGTGGGGTTGCTCATCTCCGGGACGCTGTGGATCCGGCGGCGCCGTAGGGGGCGGGTGGGTGACACGCCGCGTGCCCGCCGCTCGTGGTGGTGGCTGCTCCCGGCCGCGTCGATCCCGGTGAGCGCGTGGCTGATCGGGCAGATGATCCTCACCGAGCTCTCGGCCACGCCGGGCGGCACCGCCAACGTCTTCCAGGGCTGGGACGCCCACTGGCACGCCAACTACATCCGGTTCATCCACGACACGGGACTGGCGTCCCCGGACCAGGCGGGCGAGCTCCGGTACCCGGAGAACGGGGCCACCCTCTACTACCCGAGCACCTGGCACGCGATCGCCGCCCTGGTCATGGGGCTGCGCGGCATCGGGGCGGTCGAGACCTACAACCTGGTGCAGATCGGCGCCATGGCGCTGGCGTTCCCGCTCGGTGTGGCCGCACTCGCCTGGCTCATCACCCACCGGCGCTTCTCCCGACCGGCCGCCGCCACCTCGGCCGCGGTCGCGGCCATGGCCACCCCGCTGTTCCCCGGGTTGCCGTTCGTCGAGGTGATGGTGGCAGCGACCCCCTCCGGCGTGGCCAACGGGCTGGCGGGCCTGGTGGCCGCGGTCGTGGTGGCCGCGCTGGCGGACCGACGTCTCGTGCCCGCCGCCGCCCTCGGCCTGGTCGGCGTCGGGGGCATCCACCCGTCAGCCATGGTGACCGCCGCGGTGTTCGTGCTGTTCTGGTGGCTGTTCGAGGGGCTGTGGCGCCCGGTCCGGGGCCGGTTGCGGGACTTCGTCGTCCTGGCCGGGATCGGCCTGGCGGGCGTGCTCACGCTGCTGCCCCAGGTCCTCACCGTCTCCGAGGACGCGGACGAGATCTCGGCCTTCGAGTTCGAGATCAACGCCGACCGGGCGGCCGTCTGGGGCCGGGCCGTGGCGCTACA
>NZ_JAALEC010000379.1:0-2442 GCF_014145205.1 Dietzia sp. DQ11-44 | reverse complement strand
GGCTGGTCCAGCCGCCACCACGCGGCCCCGTCCCAGCCGTACAGGAAGCCCAGGTAGAGGCCCTTGGACCGGGCGTGCTCGACCCCGCGTCGCCACCACCCCGGGGCGTCGCCGACGAGGTCCGTCCCGGCCTCTCCGGCACGCCCGCTGCCCTCCGTGAGGGAGAACTCGTGGTGCCAGCCGGCCAGGAGAGCGCGCCCCTCGCCGGGCCGGACGAGGGCCATCCACATCCCTTCCGCGCCGACCCAGTGCAGGGCCGAAGGTGTGGGCGGGGAGTGTTCCAGGCCCACCGCGGCGCGCACGGCGGCGTCCACGGCGAGGAGGGAGGCGATGTCGTCGGGCGTCGAGTCCAGGTCCACGGGGAGCAGGGCCATGGGCTCACGGTAGCCGGTGACCGCCACGGCGAGGTGACGATCGCGGTGAACGTCCGGCGACCCCTCGGTGTCCGGCCTCGGTCTTCGTTCGCCGGTCCGGCTGCGGCGACACCTGTCGACTCCTACGGTGTCACCATGGACAGTGTGACCACAGACGACGGCGTTCCCCCCGGGCCACGCCTACCCGGCCTGGTGCAGGCCCTGCTCGCACTCTCGGCCCCCGCGGCCGTCTTCCCGGCCGCCGCCAGGCGGTACGGGGTGCCGTTCAAGCTCGACCTGATGCCCAAGGGCCGGACGGTGGTCGCCGTCGCCGATCCCGCCGACGTCAAGGACGTCTTCGCCGGCTCGCCGTCGGTCTTCCACGCGGGCAAGGGCAACGAACTGCTGCGGCCGCTGTTGGGGGAACACTCTCTCCTCCTCCAGGACGGTGACGAACACGCGCGCGCCCGCCGGCTCCTCGCGCCGGCGTTCGGGCGCCGCGAGATCGAGGGGTACCGCTCGCTGGTCGAGGAGGTCACGACCGAGCAGTTGGATCGCTGGCCGAGATCGGGCCGGGTCCGTGCGCACGTCCTGTTCAGCGAGCTCACGCTCGAGGTGATCCTTCGCGTGGTGTTCGGGGTGACGGACTCGGCCCGCCTCGACCGGATGAGGCCGATCGTGGCGCGGGCGGTGGACGCCGGGCCGGTGGTGATGATCGGCATGGGCATCCTGCCGCTGCGCCGGTTCCGGCCGTGGAGCCGACAGGTCCGGGACCTCGCGACCATCCACGCCTTCCTGCATGAGGAGATCGAGACGACCCGCCGGGACCCGGCCCTGTCCGGGCGACGGGATCTGCTGGCACTGCTGGTGCGGGCGTCCGCCCAGGACGCGCAGGGGTTGTCCGACGAGGAGTTGCGCGACCAGCTGATGACCCTGGTGGCCGCAGGACACGAGACCACGGCCACCGCCATGGCGTGGTCGGTGCTCGAGCTGGCCCGGCATCCCGGGATCCAGGATCGATGTGTGTCCGAGATCGCCACCGGCGGCACGGAGTACCTGGACGCCGTGCTCAAGGAGTCCCTGAGACTGCACCCCGTCGTCCCGATGGTGATGCGGGAGCTGCAGGAACCCGCCACCGTAGGCGGCCGCACCTACCCGCGGGGGATGACCATCTCGCCGTCGATCATCCTGGCCCACCGCGCGCCGGCCGCCTACCCCGCGCCCAAGGAGTTCGACCCCGGCCGATTCCTCGGCGACGTCCCGACCCCCACCACCTGGCTGCCCTTCGGCGGCGGCGCCCGCCGGTGCATCGGTGCGTCCTTCGCGATGATGGAGGGCGAGGTGATCCTCCGGCAGGTGTTGGAGCGCTACCGGCTCGACCGCGTGGGCAGTGGCCACGAGTGGCCCAGGGCGCGGAACGTGACGCTGTATCCCTGGCGACGCGCACGGGTGGAGCTGCGACCGAGGTGACGCAGGGCCGCCGCGACGGGCCGGTGATGTGCGTTTCGGTGGAGATTTTCATACCGTAGGAGGGGTGAACGCTTCCCAGTCGCCCTCGCCGCAGGTCGAAGCGCCTCGCGCCTCGGCTCCCCGCATGTACACGTGGATCTCCGAGACCGGCAGGGTGATCGAGCAGGTGAGACTCGTCCGGAAGGGCGAGTCCTCCCGCGCCCGGGGTCGGATCGTCTCCGCCGCGCACCCCGACCACCAGGCGTTCACTCTGGAGTACCAGGTCGAGATCGGATCGGACCTGGCCCCTCACCGGGTGCAGCTGACCGTGTCCACCGAGGAGTACGAGCGCACCATCGACCTGGTCCGCGATGCCGAGGGCTCCTGGCTCCTGGACGACCCCTCCGACACCCGCTCCCGCGTGGGCGGCGACGGGGTGGTCGACGTGGACGTGACGTTCAGCGTGTTCTTCGCCAGCGTGATCAGCCGACGGCTCGGACTGCACTCGCAGCCCGGTTCGATCGAGCAGCGGGTGCTCTCGGTGGACTCCCTGACGCTCGACGTCACCGAGGACTCGGTCACCTTCTCCAGTGACGACGAGAAGGTCCACGGGATCACCGCCACCGCCGCCACGAGCGCG
>NZ_JAALEC010000378.1:0-5201 GCF_014145205.1 Dietzia sp. DQ11-44 | reverse complement strand
CGGCATGTCTCAAGTGTACTACATGCAATGCATGTACAGCAAGTGTTGCGTGTGACGTTTCCCGGGTGTGAACTGCACGGATCCGCCCGAGTCGTGCCCAAACACGCCGCCCCCTTCATCTGATACCTGCCGCTCTTCCCCTCCTGGAGCGCAGCGTGTCAAGCGAGGGAATCCGGCGGGACGACAGAATCTTCCGGCGATATAAGGGAGCGCCAGCGACCGCGTCGGAAGAATCTGGTGGCCGGCCGGACGCCGTCAGGCGCCGACCTTGACTCGCGTAGTGGAGGGAGGACAATCCTCCGGCTGGTGAAGGGGGCCACCGCGCCCGTGGTGCCCGCTATCGCGGACACCAACGTCCGGCAGGGCAGCACCGAGCTCCGTACGGGAGTTACCGGGAGCGATGCCGCACCCACGGTGGATCCGAATATTTTTGGTGCTTGTCGTGGGGTTGGTGCTGCGGAAATGGGGGAGCGGCCTGCCTCCGTGTGGTGACAGGCCGCTCGGTGGTGCGGGGTTTAGTCTTTGTCGCGCCGCGGGACGTCCGGGAACGGTTTGCCGTCGTTGACCTCGGCCTCGAGGGTGGTGACGTACTGGCTGACGGCTTCGCGGATGAAGTCGGCGAGGGTGGTGATCCCGACGTGCGGGCCACCGAACGCGAGCGCGTTGTCGACCCGGTCTTTGAGCTCGGTGCCGAGTTTGACCGACACGGTGCCCTCGCGGTTGTACTTCTTGGCGGCCGGCGCCTCGGCTCGGCGCGAGTGCAGGTTCCGTGAGCGACGCTGGATGGGTGCCGGCTCTTCGGGGGTGGGGATGGCGGTCACTGGTTCGCTCCTTGTCCGGTGATGGTGTCGACGACGGCGGCGACCTGTTCGCGGATGTAGGCGGCCCGAGCGTCCGGGAGTTGGTCGAGACCCATGCCGGCGACGGCGGCGGCGGGGATGAAGGCCAGGTGGGGGATCGGCTCTCCGAGGACTGGGGCGTCGATCTGCTCGGCCAGTCGCGTGATGCGCTCGACGTATTCGTTGTGCTGCTTGATGCGGCGGTCGACGTCGTTGATGACGATGCCGGTGAACTCGATGGGAGAGGCCAGGATCGCTCCGAGGCCGTCGTCTTCGTCGTTGGCGAGGTCGATCTCCTTGACCATCTCCCGGATGCCGCGGTAGGCGCCTTCGGAGGGGGAGGCGACCAGGACCACGCCGGTGGTAGCGGCGACGTGGGCGTTGAGGGTGAGCACGTTGATGGCCGGCGGGCAGTCGATGAGGATGACGTCGTACTCGTCGGCGATCGGCCGCAGGGCCTTGGTCAGGACCATCTCGCGCAGTTTGGCCCCCTCGAGGGCGGAGTTGATCGCGGCCATTTCGCCGACGGGGGCGGCGGGGATGAGGTCGATGCCGTCTCGCTTGGTGGGGATACGCACGTCGGCGAGGGTGGCGCGGTTGGCCGTGGGGATCGCGGTGTCGAGGACGTCGGCGATGCTGAGGTCCGGGCGCGTGGTGTCGTTGCGGCCGGTGAGCCATTCGGTGGCGTTGCACTGGCCGTCGATGTCGATGACGAGGACCTTGAGGCCGCGGCTGGCGGCTTCGTGCGCCAGGTGCAGGGTCAGCGTGGTCTTGCCGACGCCACCTTTGAGGTTGGCGAGGGCGACGATGGCGGTCATGGGATCTCCTTGAGGTTTTGCCGGAGGGGTCTCTCAACAGGTTCGATTGTAGCGCAGGTGTTGCACGTCGCACAAGCGGTGCGGGTACTACATGCGATGCAGTGGTGTGGTTAGTTGTTGCCGCGGGCGCGGTCGAGGGTCGGCGCTGCGAGGTCCAGGCCGCGGGCCTTGATGAAGGCTCGGAGGGTGCCGGCTTCGTCGCTGGAGGGAACGGCTTCGAGTCCGTCCTTGACGATCGCGATTACGCGGTCTCCGTCGTTGAAGGTTTCGCGGATCGCGCCGCTCCAGTTGTGGACCTTGTCGTCGATGAACTGGACCTCGTACAGGGTGGAGGGCTGGTTGCTGGGGGAGAGGTAGTCGTGGTCGTCGGCGATCCAGACTGAGGTGAGGGTGACAGTGCCGCGCCTGGTGTTGATCTCGGTGGAGAAGACGTGGTCGATGCGTCCGGCGATCATCATCGTGGTGCTCCTTGTGGCTGTGCCGGGGAGGTCCGCGGCTGGGTGCGAGTCTAGGTGTGGCGGTGCGTGAGCTCGGCGAGCGTAGCGAGCAGGTCGGCGCGGCCGGCGCCGCCGCTGCGGGTGGCGATGACGGTCCAGCACTGGCCGTTGATGGCGATGAGATGGGCGTGCGCGGTGCACGGGTCCTGGGCGTGCAGGTCGATGGTGACATTCGCGGCGAGCTCGTAGGCCCGGTGCTGGGCGTGGTGGTGGTCGCCGAGCGTGGTGTCGGTGATTGAGTGCAGGCGTTGGCCGTCGGGCGTGCAAGTGTCGATCTCGATGATGTGCATGACTACTCCTGGTCGGGGTCGGGTGCGTGGATGCAGTAGCCCTCGCTGCCGCTGACGAACGCGCCGCCGGCGTACTGGCCGTTGTCGGAGGCCAGGTCGTGAGCGAGGGCGTAGATCTGGGCGGCGAGGTCGTTGCGGTCGAGCTGGCCGTTCTCACCTCGGTGGGGGGTGACGATTCCCGCTCGGGAGCCGACGGTGACGTGCCGGGCGCGGTAGTCGCCGGCCTGGGCGACGGCGAGGGCGTCGTGGACGACGTCGTCGTAGCGAGTGCCGGTGATCGGGGCGGTGTTCATGCCGGCAATGGTGGCACGGTGGGCCGCTGCGACTGGCCGCTCTTGCCAGTCGCAGCGGCCGATCTGTGGATGAGCGGATGCCTGTGAAATGCCGCGGTGGCCGGACGAAGATCGTCCGGCCACCGGCCTCCACGGGATCAGCGGTGCAGCGGGTTGAAGGCTGCGATCTTGAGCCCCTTGGGGGTCTGGACGATGGAGGCCGACAGGGCGCGGACTCGGGTGCCTACGGTGAGGACTGCGGCGACGGTGAACTGGTAGCGGGGGGTCTTGTTCCTGCTGGGCAGTTCGGTCTTGGTGATGTGCATGCGCTTGAGCGTGGCCTCAGTCTCGCCCTTGCAGAGAGTGCGGCGGGCGACGGCGGCGCGGTTGATCGACTTGATCCCGGAATCGGTGCCGATGTCCGCTCCGACGGTGTACGGGGGGCGACGGCCGTTGTAGACGGCGAGGGCACGGGTCAGGATCGCGTCGAGGGCTAGGACCTCCTGGGCGGTGGGCTTGGTCGGGTCGTCGAGGTCGGCGGCAGTGCCCTGGTCGGCGTCCGGCTGGGTCAGCGCGGTGGCCATGAGGTCGCCGACGACCTTCTCGGTGGCGGTGGCGAGGACCATCTGGGCCTCGGCGAGGGTGAGGCCGCGCTCGGTGGCGGCGGTGAGGGCGTGGCGGACGTTGGCGTAGTCGGCCCTCGTGGGGTCCAGGTCGACCAGGGCAGTGACCAGGATGTTCATGCTGCGCTCCTTGCGGTCCTGCCGGGGGCTTGTCCCTCTCGGCATGCCTCAAGTGTACTACATGCGATGCACGCGGCACAAGTGTTGAGTGTAGTCGCCACCTGCGAGAACGCCCCCGCGCCTGGCGGGCGCGGGGGCGTTTCTGGGCGGCGCTAGTCCATGCCGTACTCGGCCATGACGGTGCTCGGGTCGTCGGGGGCGGCGCCGAAGTTGTCGACGAAGATGTCGGCGAGGGTGGCGTCGGGATTGGCGAGCAGGTGGTCGGTCGCGGACACCATGACGTTGACCAGGCTCCAGGCGAGGCTGTCGCCGTCCTGGTCGAGGTGTTCCTGGATGAGGTCGGCGGCGCGGTTGGCTGCCGTTCCGATCTGGTCGCGGGTGTAGGTCGCGGCCTTTTCGGTGCCCATGTGGAGGCCGTCGGCGCAGGCGTGGCACCGGCCTCCGGCCGATGCGGCGGTGATGATGCTCGCGCAGTCGGTGTAGCGGCGGGCCGGGTGGGTCAGGCGCAGCAGGTCGCCCTCGTAGTGGTGGAGCATCTCGGTGCCGTCTTCGGCGTGCACGAGGCGGATCTGGGCATCCACGTCGCGGCCGTCGATGGTCAGGGCGAACGCTTCGAGGAGCGTTCCGGGCTTGTCGGTCATGGTGGTCCTTCCGGTTGTGCCGGGGGCTTGTCCCTCTCGGCATGCTTCAAGTGTACTACATGCGGTGCATGTGGAACAAGCGTTACGGGTCGGCTTCTTCGGGCTGGACGTGCGACAACGCCCCCGCACCTGGTGGGTGCGGGGGCGTTGTGGGTGGGGTTATTCGGTGTCTGGGGTGAGGGCGTCGGCGATGCGGTGGACGGCGTCGAGGACGCGGACGGCGGTGGCTTTGACCTTGTCGGCCTGTCCCCCGCTCCAGCTGGCGACGTAGCCGACGCTGTAGGTGCTGGTGTCGAGGTCGTGTAGTCCGGCGACGACGTAGGCGACGGATTCGGCTTCGAGCTCGCGGGTGGCCTGGTCGGGCTCGCCGGTGAGCTTGCCCTCGTCGTCGGTGTGCAGGATCGCGTGCGCGGCCTCGTGGATGGCGGTCTTGGCGGCGTGGGCGTCGGATAGGTCGGCGTCGACGACGATGCGGCGGGTTCCGTCGACGGTGCAGTAGCCGTTGACCTCGCCGGGGATCTGCTCGCGGGTGACGGTCCATCCCTGGCCGGTCATCCACTCGCTGATGCGCTCGTAGAGGGCGGCGTGGTCCTCGCCCTGGAGCTGGGCGACGGGGGCGGTGGGCTGCTCGACGCCCTCGATGGGGTCGGTCTGGGAGATGTCGAACACGGACACCACGGGCGGCGGGCACGGGACGGCCTTGCGGGTCTTCTCTCCGGTGGTCTCGTCGGTGTCGGTGACGAGGCGGAACGGCTTGCCGAAGATGCGGATAGCCTTCTCGCCCTTGCGGACCTGGCGCCCCTTGGCCTGCCACGCCTTGAATCCGGCGACCTGGGTGGCGTGGGGGCACTGCACCTGGATCAACAGGGTGTTGTTGAAGCTGTAACGGTGGAAGCTGGCGAGGAAGTCGAGCCAGTTCTGCCACTGGCCGGTCTGGGTGAGGGCTTCGACGGCGGCGCTGAGCTCGTCGTGCATCTGCTCGACCTTGGCGGCGCGGGCCGGTCGGGCGGCGTCGCGCTCGGCGGCGGTGTACTTCTTCGCGGTCTTGGTTGCCATGACCTACTCCTTGCGGTCCTGCCGGGGGCTTGTCCCTCTCGGCAT
>NZ_JAALEC010000377.1:0-2584 GCF_014145205.1 Dietzia sp. DQ11-44 | reverse complement strand
GCCCGCCGTGGTGGCGCGCGCCGCGCGCGTGCGGGACACCCCTGCCGGGCGGGTCGGGAGCCGGTCGATCCTCGTCGAGGTCCCGGAATCCGACGCCGCCCGGTTGGCCTCCACGGCCGCCGGAACGCCACTGGCTGTGCTGGTGCACGGATGACGGGACGCAGCGCCAGATCGGCGGAGCGGCAGAGGACGCTAGTGCCTCGGCGGGGCCAATCGTGCTGGTAACGTCTCTGCAGTCCAGTTCGGGACGCACGACCACGCACGTGGTGGACCACACCGCGTCACCAGAGAGGGGTGCAGGATGCTCAAGGGCTTCAAAGACTTCATCATGCAGGGCAACGTGATCGACCTGGCCGTCGCCGTGGTCATCGGCACGGCGTTCGCGTCGATCGTCGACGCCTTCACCAGCGCGATCATCAACCCACTCATCGCCCTGCTCGGCGGGAACAGCGAGATCGGGTTCGCCGTCCAACTACTGGACAACAACCCCGAGACCAGGATGGACTTCGGGTTGCTACTTACCGCGATCATCAACTTCCTGCTGATCGCCGCGATCATCTACTTCGTCCTGGTGGGGCCGATGAACAAGATGAAAGAGGCCGCCGCCAAGCGCAAGGGCATCGACGCCCCGGCCTCGGACAACGACCTCCTCGTGGAGATCCGCGACCTCCTCGCGGGTCGCCCGCTCACCCATCCGTCGGACCCGCGGAGCACGTCCGGCGAGTCCTGACACCACGCCCCGCCGCGGGGCCCCCGTCACCCGGAACCGGACCTCAGCGCCGGACCTGAGCGCCGGCACCCGGCGACCCCGCCGACACCGCTGATGCGGGTCTCACCCGTGGTGGGGAGGGCGTTGCTCCCTCCACCAGTCGTCCCCGAGCCGGGCGTCGAGGTCACGGGCCTCGTCGGACGTGGTCCGCGGCAGGGTCTCGCCGAACACGTCGTCGATCCGGGCGCTGCTGTACGAAGCGCTGGTGATCGGGGCGCTGGAGTCCTGTGCCCTGCGGTCCGGGGCGCCGTCGGTCACAGCTCGTCTATCGCCGACAACTGCGCCACCACGTACGAGACGAGCGGGCACAACGTGGCCATCCCGTCCCGGATGGCCGCGCGGCTGGGCGCGAGGTTGGCGACCACCGTACTGCCGGACACCCCGACCAACCCACGGGAGACGATCGAGTCGACCGCGCCGGCCGTGAGACCCGACGACCGGATGGCCTCGGCGATGCCGGGCAACCGCTGATCGAGGATCTCCTCCGTGACCTCGGGGGTGATGTCCCGTGGACCGACCCCGGTACCACCCACGGTCACGACGAAGTCGAAGCCGCCGACCACCGCGGTCTCGAGGGCCTTGCGGACCTCGGACTCGTCGGACGCCACGCCGACGACGCCGCCGACCAGGAAACCCTCCTCCTCGAGCAGCTCGGTGACCAACGGACCGATCGAGTCCTCGCGCTCATCCAGCCGGTCGGTGACCACCACGACCATCGCGCGACCCGCGATGGGGGTGTCCGCCGGGACGGCGGCCGAGGGGTCGAAATCCACGTCCGTCTGGATCCTGCGCCCACCGGGCAGAGACCTCGGGTCGAATCTCGTGCTCATCTCGCCTCTCCCAGTACCACGTCGACAGTCGTCGGCTGATCGCCCACACGAGCAGCATAGGTGACGGAGATCGTCTCCCCCGGAGCCCTCGACCGGATCGCGGCGACCAGCGCGTCGCCGCTCTCGATCAGCCGCTCCCCGACCATGGTGATCACCGCCCCCTCCTCGATGCCCGCCTGAGCGGCGGGGCCTCCCACCTCGGTGGTCCGGACCAGCGCACCGTCGATATCGGGTTGGTCGCTCACCGAGACCCCGAGGACCGCACGGGTGGCGAACCCCTGCTTGATCAACTGGTCCGCGATCCGCCGGGCCTGGTCGACCGGGATCGCGAAGCCCAGGCCGATCGATCCCGAGTTCCCCGAGCCCAGCGAGGCGATGGCGGAGTTGATGCCGACCAGCTCACCGTTCATGTTGACCAGCGCGCCGCCGGAGTTGCCCGGGTTGACCGCCGCATCGGTCTGGATGGCGTCGATCACCGTGTTCTGGTCGGACTGCGCGCCGCCCGCCCGTACCGGCCTGTCGAGCGCGGAGACGATGCCGGTCGTCACGGTGCCGGACAGGCCGAGCGGGGAACCCACCGCCGCGACGGCCTGCCCCTCGTCCAGGTTCGAGGAGGACCCGAGCGCGATCGGGGTGAGCGACCGGTCGGTATCCGCCCTGATCACGGCGATGTCCGTGGCGGGGTCGGTGCCGACGACCGTCGCCGGCGCCCTCGACCCGTCGTTGAAGCGCACCTCGATCTGGCCGCCGGTCGCCGCCATCGCGATGACGTGGTTGTTCGTGATGATCAGACCGTCCTGGGCCAGCACCACGCCGGATCCCTCACCGCGTCCGGTCTGCCCGCGGACGTCGATCGAGACCACGCTCGGCAGGACCTTGTCGGCGACGGACTCGACCGTGCCGTCCGGGGCCTCACCCTCGGGCTGGACGGCGGTGATCGGGGAGGCGAGGCTCCCGCTGCCTCCGCCGCCCGCCACCGTGGCAC
>NZ_JAALEC010000038.1:0-1836 GCF_014145205.1 Dietzia sp. DQ11-44 | reverse complement strand
CGCCGGCCTGAGCCGGTCCCGGTCGCGGCCCCGACCCGGCCCCCCGCGCCCTCGGGGATGCCGAGCTCGGCGCGCAGATGGGAGGAGGTCGAATAGGTCTCGGCGGGCTCGCCGTGCCCCAGGCCGAGCGCCTTGTCGATGAGGCCCCAGCGGGGCAGGTCGTCCCAGTCCACGAGGGTGACGGCGACGCCCTTGCGGCCGGCCCGACCGGTGCGGCCGATCCGGTGGACGTAGGTCTTCTCGTCCTCGGGGCACTGGTAGTTGATGACGTGGGTCACGTCGTCGACGTCGATTCCGCGCGCCGCGACATCGGTCGCCACGAGGACGTCGACGTCCCCGGTGCGGAACGCCTTGAGTGACTTCTCGCGAGCGCCCTGGCCCAGGTCGCCGTGGATCGCCCCCACGCGGAAGCCTCGTTCGGCCAGGTCGTCGGCGAGCTTCTGGGCCGTGCGCTTGGTGCGGCAGAAGATCATCGTGGCGCCGCGTCCGTCCGCCTGCAGGATCCGTGAGACCACCTCGGGCTTGTCCATGGAGTGCGCCCGGTAGACGAACTGGGTGGTGTTCTCGTGCGTGGCGCCGGAGTCGGCGGCCTCCGCCCGGATGTGCGTGGGCTTGGTGAGGAACGTCCGCGCCAGGGTGATGATCGGTCCCGGCATGGTGGCCGAGAAGAGCATGGTCTGCCGTTGCTCCGGGACCATCCGGAGCAGCTTCTCGATGTCCGGCAGGAAGCCCAGGTCGAGCATCTCGTCGGCCTCGTCGAGGACCAGCACCTCGACCTTGCCGAGCACCAGCTTCGACTGGTTGGCCAGGTCGAGCAGACGGCCGGGGGTTCCCACCACCACGTCGACGCCCTTCTCCAGGGCGTCGGTCTGCTGTTCGTAGGGGGTTCCGCCGTAGATGGCCAGCACCTTGAGCGGCCGGGTTCCCGACCCGCCGGGGGCGGTGAGACCGGTGGCGGCGATCTTGAGGTCCTGGGTGACCTGGACGCACAGCTCGCGGGTGGGAACGATGATGAGGGCCCGTGGCGTGCCGTCGAGCTCCCGGGTCACCTCGCCCGTCGAGATGCGGTGCAGGAGGGGGACGCCGAAGCCGTAGGTCTTGCCCATCCCCGTACGGGCCTGGCCGATGAGGTCGGACCCCGCCAGCGCCAGTGGGAGGGTGAGTTCCTGGATGGCGAAGGTGTGGGTGATGCCGCGCTCACCGAGCGCGGTGACGATCTCGGGGCGGACGCCGAGTTCGGCGAAGCTGGGGGAGGAGTCGGAGGACGGGGCGTCGACGACCGCGGTCGTCGTGGCCATGCCGTCGACTTCGCTGGTGGTCACATCTGTAGTGGACAGGGCGGTGCCTTTCTCGTCTCGCGCGCGGGAGGACGGGCCTTCCGATGGACGGCCTCGGCGAGCGGGGCGCGCGCACATTTCCACGCGGATCCTCGGTGCGGGGTCCGACCAGCGGACCGGGCGCGGGTGTGATCCACGTGGGTCCACCCTATCCCGTGACGCCGCGGGACACCGGGTCCGGGCTAGCCTGGGTCCCACGTATCACCGACGACGGCGAGACATGCGCCGACGATGAGAAGGGCAGGCACCGTGGAGGTCAAGATCGGCATCGCCGACAGCAATCGCGAACTCGTGTTCAAGACCGGGATGAACCCGGAGGACGTGCACGCCCGCGTGGAGGCCGCTCTCACCGCGGAGAGCAAGGCAGTGTTGGAGCTGGACGACGAGAAGGGTCGGCGCTATCTCGTGTCGACCGACCGGGTCGCCTACGTCGAGATCGGTGAGTCGGCGCGGCGCGCGGTCGGGTTCCTCTCCTAGGAGACTGCTGAACAAGTGGCGT
>NZ_JAALEC010000376.1:0-1723 GCF_014145205.1 Dietzia sp. DQ11-44 | reverse complement strand
GGGCAACGCGAGCAGCCAGCGCCCCGGCCCGCCGAGTAACGCGTCGGTGGCGGAGGCCGACGCGGCCAACGCGGCGGCGGACAGCATCGCTCCCTTGGGAGTGCCCGTCGAGCCGGAGGTGCTCACCACCAGAGCCGCCCGGTCGTCGATCGGTTCGTCGGGGTGCATGGCGCCGACGAGCAGACGCATCCGGGCGGGGTCGTCGGACGGGACGGGTAGCAGCGCGGGGCCACGGTCGGCCAGGAGCTGCTCGAACGTGGGGAACAGGGCGGTGACGGCCACGCCGCCGGGGACGGGCAGGGTGCGCAGGTCGCGGGTAACGGGCATGGACCGGACCGGCGCCGTCAGTAGTAGTAGGGGAAGTCGTCCCAGTTCGGGTCGCGCTTCTCCAGGAACGCGTCGCGCCCCTCCACCGCCTCGTCGGTCATGTACGCCAGTCGTGTGGCCTCGCCGGCGAACACCTGCTGACCCATCAGGCCGTCGTCGGTGAGGTTGAACGCGAACTTGAGCATCCGCTGCGCGGTGGGCGACTTGCCGTTGATCTGTCGCGCCCACTCGATCGCGGTGTTCTCGAGCTCGGCGTGGTCGACGACCCGGTTGACCGCGCCCATCTGGAACATCTCCTCGGCCGTGTACGCCTGACCCAGGAAGAAGATCTCGCGCGCGAACTTCTGGCCCACCTGCTTGGCCAGGTACGCGCTGCCGTAGCCGGCGTCGAAGGACCCCACGTCGGCGTCGGTCTGCTTGAACCGGGCGTGCTCGCGGGAGGCCAGGGTCAGGTCGCTCACCACGTGAAGCGAGTGCCCGCCGCCGGCCGCCCAGCCGTTGACCAGGCAGATCACCACCTTGGGCATGGTGCGGATGAGCCGCTGCACCTCCAGGATGTGCAGCCGGCCGCCCTCGGCCTTGACCCGGGCCTCGTCGACCTTGTCGGCGGTCGCGCCGGCCACGTCCGAGTCGTGTTCCGTGGAGTACTGGTAGCCGGACCGGCCGCGGATCCGCTGGTCGCCGCCGGAACAGAACGCCCAGCCGCCGTCCTTGGCGCTCGGCCCGTTGCCCGTGAACAGCACGGTGCCCACGTCGGGGGAGCGGCGGGCGTGGTCGAACACCCGGTACAGCTCGTCCACGGTGTGCGGCCGGAAGGCGTTACGCACCTCGGGGCGGTCGAAGGCGATCCGCACGATCCCGTCGGCCCGGCCCTCGCCCACGTGGCGGTGGTAGGTCAGGTCCGTGAGGTCCTCCCCGTTCCGGAAGCCCTCGACCTCCCGCCACTGCGTCGGATCGAACGGGTTCCCGGTCTCGCCCTGCGCTGCGCTGCTCTCGGTCATGGGTTCGACGTTAGCGTGGAGGCATGACATCCGTACCGGGCCCCGAGTCGATCGACGATCTGCTCGCCCGCGTCCACGTGGTGGCCCTGCCGATGCGGGTGCGGTTCCGCGGCGTCACCGAGCGGGAGGTGGCGTTGATCGAGGGGCCGGCGGGGTGGGGTGAGTTCGGCGCCTTCCCCGAGTACGACGACCCCGAGGCCGCCCACTGGCTTCGCTCCGCCCTGGAGATGGCGTGGCAGGGTCCGCCGCCGGCCCTGCGGTCGCGGGTCGCCGTCAACGCCACGGTCCCGGCGGTCTCCGCGGGCGAGGTGGCCGGGATCCTCGACCGCTTCCCCGGGTGCACCACGGTCAAGATCAAGGTCGCGGAATCCGGGCAGCAGCTCGTCGACGACGTC
>NZ_JAALEC010000375.1:0-1520 GCF_014145205.1 Dietzia sp. DQ11-44 | reverse complement strand
CGCCAGGGCGCCGCCGCCGATCGCCCCGCCTGCCGCGATCACCTGGGCGACCTCGTGGATCGATCCGCCGGCCCACATGCCCGCCGCGGTGTCCGACAGGCCCAGTGCCCCCGACAGAACCGGGACCGCGACGATCATCAGGGTGCCGAAGATGACGACGAGGGTGATCGCCGTGAGGACCTCCTCCTCGTCGGTGTCCGACACGCTGTCCACGGCCGCCACCGCCGCTGCGCCGCAGATCGAGAACCCGCAGGCGATGAGCAGGCGCTGCGTCCAGCCGAGACCCAGCGCGCCCCCCAGCGCCATGGTGCCGGCGATTCCCAGGACCACGATGACGACGACGAGCGCGACGACCTGCCACCCCAGCGCGGTGATGTCCCCGAGCAGGAGCTGCAGACCCAGCAGGGCGATGCCGACCCGCAGCAGGGTGCGCGAGGAGAACGCCAGGCCCGCGGTGGCACGGGCCGGCAGGCGCACGGTGTTGCCGAGTGCGGCACCCAGCACGATCGCCACGAGCATCGGGTTGAGGGTGGGGACCAGGTGGCCGACCCCCAGCGCCGCCGCTGTTCCGGCGAGCGTCAACGCGGTGCCCGGGGCGAGCGTTCGTGCCCTGACCCGCACGCTGGTCAGTCCGGACGTCGCCGAGTCCGAGGCCCGCGACACCGCTGCGTGGCCGTGCTCGCGTCGCCGGGCGGTCAGGGGGGTGGTCACGTCTCCAGGATGGACGCGGACGGGCCCGTCCGGTAGCCGGCAGTCCGGTATCCGTCCATATCTCACAGGCATGGCCCGAAGCGGAGCCATATGCTGTCTGCATGACACGGAGGTGGCCCGACCTGGCCGTCCTGGAGCTGCTGATCGGCGTCGACGACCAGGGGAGCCTGAGCGCGGCGGCCCGGAGGGTCGGGATGGCGCAGCCCAACGCGAGCAGGGCGATCAAGGATCTCGAGCGGCGGTTCGGCACTCCGTTGCTGCGTCGGCACCCGCGGGGCGCCACGTTGACCCCGCACGGGACGGTGCTCGCCCACTGGGCGCGGAGGGTCCTCGCCGAGACGACCCAGTTACTGGAGGTGGCGCAGAGCCTGCAGTCCGAGCGGTCCGCCACGCTGACGGTGGGGTCGAGCATGACCGTGGCAGAACACCTCATGCCGCGCTGGCTGGGGGCACTGAGGGGCGTGCTGCCGGAGGTGAACATCCACCTGCAGGTCCACAATTCCGTCAGGGTCGCCGAACTCGTTCTGGACGGCACCTGTGACGTCGGGTTCGTCGAGTCCCCGACGGTTCCCAGCGGTCTGCACACCAGTACCGTTGCGCGCGACCGGCTCGTGGTGGTGGCGGCGCCGACCCATCCGTGGGCCCGGCGCCGCACCCCGGTGACCATCTCCGAGCTCGCGGCCACACGGTTGGTGGTGAGGGAACCGGGGTCCGGCACCCGGACGACCCTGGACCGCGCACTCCACGAGTACGAGCGCCCCGCTCCACTGCTCGAACTCGCCAGTGCGGCCGCCATCCGCACCAGCGTC
>NZ_JAALEC010000374.1:0-2298 GCF_014145205.1 Dietzia sp. DQ11-44 | reverse complement strand
AGGCTCGCCGCGTTCCCTCGCCAGCTCACCCGGTGTCTTGATGGGCGGCCGGGTCGACGGGACACGACCGGAGAAGTCGTCGAACTCGGTGATCCTCGGACGCTTGACCACGTCCGCGAACAGCCGTTGGAGATCCTCCTGCCGGAGCGTCTCCTTCTCGAGCAGTTCCCCTGCCACGGAGTCGAGGATCTCCCGGTTCTCCTCGAGGACCTTCCACGCCTCGGTGTGCGCGGCGTCGATGATCCGGCGGACCTCGTCGTCGATTGCCTTGGCCACCTCCGGGGAGTACTCGGAGCCCCCGCCGCCGCCGCGTCCGAGGAACGGGTCCCCGCCCTCGCCGCCGTACCTGACCGCCCCGAGCCTGGAACTCATGCCGTACTCGGCGACCATCGTGCGGGCGATCCTGGTGGCCTGCTCGATGTCCGAGCTGGCGCCGGAGGTCGGTTCGCCGAAGACGTACTCCTCGGCTGCGCGGCCGCCCATGGCCATGACGATCCGCGCGATCATGTCCGCGCGGGTCATGAGGGACTTGTCGTCCTCCGGGACGACCAGTGCGTGCCCCCCGGTGCGGCCGCGAGCGAGGATCGTGACCTTGTGGACCGGCTCCAGGTCCTCCATCGCCCACGCCGCGAGCGCGTGACCGGACTCGTGGTAGGCGGTGACCTTCTTCTCGTGCTCGCTGATCACGCGGTGCTTGCGGCGTGGTCCGCCCACGACCCGGTCGGTGGCCTCCTCGAGGATGTCGATCGAGATCTCGTCCCGGCCCATCCGGGCGGCCAGCAGCGCGCCCTCGTTGAGCACGTTGGCCAGGTCCGCCCCGGACATGCCGATCGTGCGCCGGGCCAGCGACCTCATGTCCACGTCGGCGGCCAGGGGCTTGCCCACCGAGTGCACGGCGAGGATGGACTCACGTCCGCGCAGATCCGGGTTGGTTACCGGCACCTGACGGTCGAACCGGCCGGGCCGCAGCAGGGCCGGATCGAGCACGTCGGGGCGGTTGGTCGCCGCGATCATGATGACCGTCTCGCGGTCGCTGAACCCGTCCATCTCCACGAGGAGCTGGTTGAGGGTCTGCTCGCGTTCGTCGTGGCCGCCACCGGTCCCGGAGCCGCGGTGCCGACCGACGGCGTCGATCTCGTCGACGAACACGATGCAGGGCGCGTTCTGCTTGGCCTTCTCGAACAGGTCGCGGACACGCGAGGCACCCACGCCCACGAACATCTCCACGAAGTCCGAGCCGGAGATCGAGAAGAACGGCACCCCGGCCTCGCCGGCCACCGCACGCGCCAGCAGGGTCTTACCCGTTCCGGGTGGCCCGTAGAGGAGGACGCCGCGCGGGATCTTGGCCCCCAGCCGCTCGTACCGCGCCGGGTTCTGCAGGAAGTCCTTGATCTCGTTGAGCTCCTCCACCGCCTCGTCCTCACCCGCGACGTCGGCAAAGGTGGTCTGGGGCATGTCCTTGGTGAACTCGACCGCCCTCGACTTGCCGACACCGAACAGGCCGCCCTTGCCACCCTGCATGCGGGTCATGAAGTAGAACAGGAGCCCGAAGAGGATGAGCATGGGCAGCAGGAACGACAGCATCTGGGTGAAGAAGCCCTGCTGGGTGACGGTGGTGTCGTACTTCTCCGGCTCGGCCGCGGCGACCCGGTCGAAGATCTGGTCCGCCGCCAGCTCCGGATACTTGGCGAGCAGCTGATCGGTCTCGTCGGCACCCTCCTCCGGGGTAATCGGCGACTCGAGGGTGAGCCGCAGCTGCTGCTCACGGTCCTCGATCGTCGCCTCACTGACGTTCCCGGCGTCGATCTGCGCGAGGGCAACCGAGGTGTCGACCTCGGTGTACCCCCGCTCGTCGTTCGCGAAGAACGAGAAACCGACGATCGCCAGGATGATGACGCCCGCGATCGCCACGTTGCGGAAAACGGTGTTGCTCTTACGTTCCATTCGGTCCTCGAGTGCGAAGGACGGCCCCGCCGGTCGGCGGACCTCGTGATGCGACCGACCTCGTCGCCTATCGCCCCAGGCTACCTGCGGGGCACGACAGCCGACCGTGCTGATCGCCGTGGGCGGACAGGCGATCGTGTCGTACGCGCCCCGTACCATCGGGCTCGTGATCACCCCCACCCCGCCCGCGTCCCGGACCGCAGAGGCGGTGCGGTCCGGCGCCGACACCGCGACGGGGGCGCTCGACGCCGCCCTGGACCGGATCGCGCACCTGGATCCGGCACTCCGTGCCTTCACCACTCTCCTCGGGACTGACGGCCGTGCGGCCGCGGCGGCGGTGGACGCCCGGGACGC
>NZ_JAALEC010000373.1:0-4507 GCF_014145205.1 Dietzia sp. DQ11-44 | reverse complement strand
GCACCCCGAGCGCCCGCGCGGCCACTGGATGCAGGAACGTCCGGATGGCGCCGGCGGGGACCGCGGCCGGCCACCACTGGCGGGGACGGAGCAGCTGCCCGCGTGAGCGCCGGGGTGACGGCCAGCGCCCCGGTCCGGTCGCGGAAGTAGGCGTCGAAGTCCTCGACCGTCGGGGGCAGCGGTGCGTCGGAGATGCCGTAGGCGCGGTACCACCTGCAGCACGAGGCGTAGACCGACCGGCGTTCCCCGGGGCCCAGTGGACCGCGGAATCTCGTGATGGTCTCGAACAGCGAGTCCACGTACGTGGCGTGTTGGAAGTGGAAGACCTGCGGGTCCAGTGAGTGGTAACGGTGGCCGTCGGCGTCGGTTCCCCGGATGGTGTCGTTCGTGACCACGATGCGCCTCGGGATCCAGGACTCCGGATGGGGGTCGAACGCCATGTCGATCGTCGGGGGGACCGATCGCTTCTTGTGCAGCCAGACGAAGCCCGGGGAGGGCGAGTGCTCGAGCATCGCCGCACTGATCGCCGGGTGCATCAGCTGCAGTGACACCGCGCGGGGCAGCATGAACAGGAACTGCCGGGACCGGAGGTGCTCGAACAGTCCGGGTTCCGGGGTGGCCGCGCCTGCCATGGGTGGTCCCGCCTCTCCGTTCCGCCGGTGAGGCTAGTGGGCGAGCGCCGGGAAGTGGGGCACGACGGTCTCGGCCAGCTCGTGGACGACCTCCCGGATCGGCCGGCGGGACGCCCCGACCCCCAGCAGGACGTGGTTGACCCCGATCCCCCGCAGGTCCGCCAGGTGCTCGACCAGACGCCGGTGACCGATCCGGAACCCGAAGCCGATCGGCGAGGCCGCCTCGTCCGGGTCCTCGGCCAGGTCGATCTGGAGCGATTGCGCGAAGGGGCTGAACACCTCGTCGTCGTCGGATCCTCCCTCCCGGCTCTCGGTCACCACCTCGCGCCACCTCGCGGCGGTCCGGCGCTGCGCGTCGAAGTCACGCGGGTAGGTCAGCCATCCGTGCCCGTGGGCGGCCAGGTACGTGATGCTCTGCTGACACGAGCCGGTCATGATCAGCGGCACCGACGAGGCGGTGGGCTTGGGGACCACGTCCGCGCTGTGCATCCACCCCCCGGACCAGCGGATCCCGCGCATCTCGGTGGTGAGGGCGTGTGTCATCACCGTGAGGTTCTCCCGGAACCTCTCCCCCCGCCGCCCCTGCTCCAGCCCGAACGCGCGGAACTCCTCCGGCCGGTCGCCGGAGGCCACGCCCAGGAGGAACCGGCCGCCGGAGAGACGGTCCAGGCTGGCCGCGGACTTGGCCACGTGCAGTGGATGGCGGACGGGCAGCACGACGGCCGCCGTCCCGAGGGCGATCCGGCTGGTGTGGGCGGCCACGTACGTGAGGAACACCCACGGATCGTAGATCTGGCCCACGTCGCCGAACGACGGGACGCGAAGCGGGATGTCCCGGGCGTAGAGGGCGGCGAACCCTCCGGTCTCCGCAGCCCGGGCGACCTCGATCTGTTCGCTGATGTCCGGGCCGTCGACCCGGTCGGCGCGCGTCCGCAGCGGGAATCCCAGCCCGAGGGTCAGTCGCCCCGCGCCGAACGTCCGACGGAAGCCCGGGAGCCGCCGGGGGTCACCGTCGGACGTGTCGAGCGGTGAGGTGGTCATGTGCCCCACCCTCGCACGATCCGGTCGACGCCGGTCGACGGCCTCGCGTGCGCGCCGCTCGTCTAAGCTCTCCTTCATCGATCGAGCGAGAGGCCGGACGTGACCACCACCCTCCTGGCCGCCGAGGCGTCCCCCACTGAACTCGTCTCGCTGTTCTGGATCGTCCTGGCCGTCTGGGCGGCACCGGTGCTGTCCGGGTTCACCCGCTCGTTCATCCCGGGCGTGGTGCTCCTCCTGGTGGGCGGGATGGTGATCGGCCCCAACGGTCTGGACCTGGCGGTGGAATCCGGCGGGGTGGCGCTCCTCGCGGAGCTCGGGCTGGGGATGCTGTTCCTGCTGGCGGGGTTCGAGCTCGAGGTCTCCACCCTCACCGGGCGCAGCGGACGACGAGCGGCCGGGACCTGGGTCGTCAGCCTGATCCTGGCAGCCGGGGTGGGGTGGATGGTCTCGGGCCGCTGGGAGACCGCCGTGGCGATCGGGCTCCTGCTCACCTCCACGGCCATCGGGACCCTGTTGCCCATCCTCAAGGGCTCCGGTCACGACAGCACCCCCGTGGGCCGGGCGGTCCTCACCCACGGCGCGGTGGGGGAACTGGGGCCGATCCTCGTGATGGCGGTGCTGCTCGGTACCCGCAGCATCGAGTCCTCCATCGCGGCCGTCGGGCTGTTCGGACTGGCCGCGCTGGTGATCCTGGCGGTGCCGGCCCGACTGCTCCACATCCCCGCGCTCGGTCGGGCGCTCCTGCAGGGCACCACCTCCACCGGACAGCTGGCCATGCGCACGGTGATCCTGCTGCTGGCCACCATGATGGTCGTGGCCACGGTGTTCGGTCTGGACGTGGTGCTCGGCGCGTTCGCCGCCGGCATGATCGTGCGCCGACTGGTCGACTCCCTCGGGGCACACCTGCGCGGCGGTGGCCAGGCCCCGGACCGCGGTCTCGCCGCGATCCTGCTCCGTCAACTGGAGACCGTCGGCTACACCCTGTTCATCCCCGCCTTCTTCGTGGTGTCGGGGATGGGCATCGACCTCAAGGCCGTGGCGGCCTCGCCGTGGGTGCTGGTGGCGGCCGTGGTGAGCATGCTGGTCCTCCGCGGCGGAGGGGTGTGGCTGGGCGAGACCGTCACCCGCGCGAGCCCCGGGCTCGACGGTCCACGGGAACGGGCGAGGGTGGGTCTGTACGCGGCGACCGGTCTCCCGATCATCGTGGCGGTCACCGAGGTCGCGGTGAACAACGGTCTGATGACGGGCGAGATCTCCTCCGTCCTGGTGGCGGCCGGGGCGGTCACCGTCCTGCTCTTCCCCCTCCTGGCGGAGGTGGTGCGGGCCGGAGCCCCGGTTCGTCGGCCGGGCGCCACGCCACCGTCACCGGAGGACCCCGTCTCACCGGGGTCACGGGGGAACGACGACGACGAGGACGGCATCCGGTGAGGTCCGGCGTCAGCGGCGGTACCCGGGCAGCGGTCTCCGGGTCGACCGTCTAGCGGCGGGACCCCGCCTCCGAGGACACGCGACCGGGGTGGTCGGTCGGCATCAGCACCCGGGGCCAGTGGGCCAGGAGCAGACCCGCGGCCAGGGCGCCGAGACCACCCGCGGCCATGTCCCCGATCGTGTCGTCGAGGGTCACGTAGATCCGGTCCGTCAGGTAGGCGTGGCCGAACCACTCCACCATCTCCCACAGGGCGCCCAGGGCCAGTCCGAAGGCGGTGGTGAGCACCACCGCCCCCGCGGCCGGGACACCCCCGTCACCCGGTGCCGGCACGATCCCGCGGTGCGCGAGGAACAGGTAGGTCACCACCGCCAGCGCTCCGGCGCACGCGAAGTGGACCACGATGTCCCACCACCAGATGCGCGTGTACAGGTCGAAAACGTTGCTCCAGGCGGCGACGAGCAACGTGACCGACACCGCGGTGTCCGCCCACGGCCGCATCCCGACGAAGCGCGGGAGCATCAGTCCCGGCAGGGCGAACGCGACGATGGCCGCGTCCGTGAGACCGTGCAGCAGCAGGGCGAGCAGGACGCTGAGGGCCCCGAGGATCCGCAGAGCGTCCGCCGCCATCCGCACGCGGTTCTCCGCGGGACGCAGGAAGTTGTCGATCACGCGGCGACACCCCCTCGGTCGAGACGCACGACGGCGTGGACGGGCAGATGGTCCGACGCCCACACGCCGCCGGGCCGCAGCGGGTTGACCGCGGCGTGGGTGACCCTAAATGCTGACGAGGCGAGTATCCAGTCGATGCGCGCCCCGTTCCTCCGCGGCGCGCGGTAGCCGGTGTACGTCCCCCACTCCTCGCTCGCGCGGGTCCGCGCGCTGTGCCAACTGTCGACCAGAGTTCCCTCCCGGACCAGTTCTCGGACCGCCGCGCCGGCCGGGCCCGTGTTGAGGTCGCCGGTCACCAGCGCCGGACTGTGCCGGGCGGACGACGGGCCGGCGGCGGACACCAGGTCGAGAATCGCCCGCGCCGACCGCAGACGAGAGCGCGCGGAGAACGGGTCGAGGTGGGTGTTGATCACGAGGAAGCTCCGTGAGGTCCCGCGATCGCGGAACTCCGCCGACACCATGACCCGGGGGATGAGGTTCCCCCAGGACGCCGATCCCGCGCGGGTGGGCTGATCGGACAGCGCGATCTGGGCCCAGTCGAGCAACTCGAGCCGTCCGGAGTCGTAGAAGATCGGCGAGGCCTCGCCACCTCCGTCCGAGCCCCGACCGCGGCCGACCACGGCGTACCCGGGGCCCAGGGCGTCGAGCATCACCGTGGTCTGCTCGCGCAGCACCTCCTGCGCGCCGAGAACCGTCGGCCGCTCGGCGGCGAGGAGCGCACGGACCGCGGGGGCGC
>NZ_JAALEC010000372.1:0-1350 GCF_014145205.1 Dietzia sp. DQ11-44 | reverse complement strand
TCGCTGGATCCGGACACCGGTTCGCTTAACACCATCATCACGGGTTCCGTCGATGCTCTTCAGTCCGGTTCCGACAACATCGGCTCGGGCGACGTCAACCTCGGTTCAATCATCGAGGGTTCCACCGGCACCGGCACCGGCTCTGACGCTGCGGACCTCGCAACGCTCGGCTCGCTGGCCGCAGTCGGCATCGGCGTCGGCCTTGCCGTCTCCGGTGGCGTCAACCTGCCGCCGCTTCCCGAGATCAACGTCGGCCTCGTCTGCAACCTCCCGCCGGAGGCCATCGACTTCCTCAAGGACAACGGCTCCATGGAGCGCGACGAGTGCGAGCCCGAGGACCAGCAGAACTGAGGTTCTGCCCCTCCACGCTGACTGAGTCAGCGACCGGATAGCACTCCGCGAATCCCCCGTCGACCATTCGGTCGGCGGGGGATCCGTCATTTCGGTCGGCAGGCTCACCGGCCGATACGCTCACCGGTATGGCGACCCCCGACTTCGTGCTCGAACTCCGCAAACACGTCGGCAGCGCCCCGCTGTGGCTCGCCGGGGCAACCGCCGTCATCCGCCACCCCGCCCGCGAACGGATCCTGCTCGTCCGACGCAGCGACAACGGCTGGTGGACCCCCGTCACCGGCATCATCGACCCCGGTGAACACCCGGCCCACACCGCAGTGCGCGAAGCACGCGAAGAAGCTGCCGTGGACATCCGCGTCGACCGACTCGCCTCCCTCGGCGTCTCCCGAATGGTCACGTATGCCAACGGCGACCGGGCGCAGTACATCGACCACACCTTCGCCTGCACCTACCTCGACGGCGAGCCGCACCCCGCGGACGGTGAGAACACCGACGTCCGCTGGTTCGCGATCGACGACCTGCCCGACATGAGCCCGCATATGCTCGCGCGCATCGAGGCTGGCCTGGCCGACGAGGAGCGCACCCGCCTCGCGACCGCCACCGAGGGCACGAACGCAGAGGGCGCCACCGCAGAAGGCGCAGC
Organism: Dietzia sp. DQ11-44; assembly: GCF_014145205.1. NCBI lineage: Bacteria > Bacillati > Actinomycetota > Actinomycetes > Mycobacteriales > Dietziaceae > Dietzia > Dietzia sp. DQ11-44. The sequence goes on along the minus strand of NZ_JAALEC010000372.1, from coordinate 353 downwards.
CGCCGGATAGGGGCCCAGTCGTAGGTCCAGCCTAGAATCGGGTCATGTCCGCCGACCGCCTGCGCGCCGAGGTCCCGCCCGTGGTGACCGCGGTCGTGGGAATCGTGGTCGCACTGGTCAGCGGCGTGTTCGGCATCAGTGCCCACGGCCTGGCCGCCGGTGCAGCGGCGGGTCCGCCCACTTCGGGGCAGATCCTCATGGTCGCGGCCGCCAGCGCCGGTGTCGGGGTGGTCACCGCGGCCCTCGCCCGGCATCGGTCACCGATCCTCACCTCGGCGGCCGGACTCGTCGCCGGTCAGGGGGTCGTCCACCTGGTGCTGGCCTCCGGGCATTCGCACGGCGCGGCCGGCCCG
>NZ_JAALEC010000371.1:0-1196 GCF_014145205.1 Dietzia sp. DQ11-44 | reverse complement strand
GATCGAACGTCGGGTGGGGCCGCGGCGACGTGAGTCGACCGAGCCGGGCCGGATCCGGCATCGCGCGGACGCGTCCCGGCCGCGGGCGACGGTGATGGCCCTCGGTGAGCCCGCGGAGTACCTTGTGAGCCAGGAGTCCCTCACGCCACCCGGCGACCGGCGCGGCGCGGTCGAGCAGGTCGGGACGGATGCTCCGCAGGCGCATCCGGCGAGTATAGGACCGTGGGCGCGGGGCGGCGCGGAGGAGGAGACCGATATGACGACGACGAGCGAGCCGGATCTCGACGAGGTGATGGCCGAGCTGGCCGCGCTGGAGGACCCCAGGATCCTGGCCGTCAACGAGCGGCACGGCGACGACCACGGGGTCAACCTGACCACGCTGCGCGGGGTGGCCAAGCGGATCAAGAAGAACCAGTCGTTCGCGGAGGAACTGTGGGCCACCGGCGACTCGGCGGCGCGCCTGCTCGCGTTGCTGATCTGCCGCCCCAAGGAGTTCTCCGGCGGTCAGCTGGACGCGATGCTGCGCGAGGCCCGCACCCGCAAGGTGCACGACTGGCTGGTCGGGTACGTGGTGATGAAGGGCCCGCACGCCGAGCAACTCCGCCTGGAGTGGCTGGGTGACCCCGATCCGGTGGTCGCCGCCGCCGGGTGGGCGCTCACCGCCGACAGGGTGGTCAAGAAGCCGGACGGGTTGGACTCGTCCGGGCTGTTGGACGCGATCGAGGCCGAGATGGCCGAGGCGCACGAGCGGCTGCAGTGGGAGATGAACACGTGCCTGGCGCAGATCGGGATCCATCACCCGGACCTGCGGCCGCGCGCACTGGAGATCGGCGAACGACTGGGGGTGCTCCGGGACTACCCGACGCCCGCGGGCTGCACCTCGCCCTACGTTCCAGAGTGGATCGGCGAGATGGTGCGCCGCAACGAGGGCTGAGGCCCGCTCACGCGGCCGCGTCGCACGCCCCGCCCGCTCACGCGGCGAGTGGGCGCAGATGTGCGAATCCGGGATCAGTCTCGTGGGGACACGTGATCGGAACCGACCCCGCGATGAGAACCGACCCCGCGATGGGAGGCGACGGCGGCGCGAGCGGCACGGTAGAGCGCTGCGTGGGCAGCGGCGACCGCGCTGTCCTCGGCATCGGCCATCCGAGCGGGGACCGGTGGGCCGTCCAGCGCGGTCGCCAGTGCCCGGCGTA
>NZ_JAALEC010000370.1:0-1885 GCF_014145205.1 Dietzia sp. DQ11-44 | reverse complement strand
GTGCGGCGGTGGCCCAGACGGCGGACGCCGACGAACGCGAGGGTGGCCGCTATCCCGGAGGCCACCAGTGACCACGGGATCGCCACCGCGGGAGCGAAGAGCACAGCGGCCGAATAGGTGAAGGTCGACCGGGGGACCGGCGCCACGGTGACGATCGCGTAAGCGGAGAAGAACGCGACCGGGAACCACGGGCCCAGCTCATCCGCCCAATCGCGCAGCTGCTCCAGTCCCGGGGTCGGGACGACGGTGGCCAGCACCACCAGGGCCAGGACGACCGCCACCCACCAGATCACCCGTCCGCGCACGGGTCGACTGTAGTCGCCGGGATCGCGGAGCCCACCCCTGGTGACCCCGCACACATGGTCACGTCTCGACAGCGGGAGGGGCTGCATTAGAGTCCGTGGTGACCCCCTTCACTCCACAAGAGAACGAGGTACCGGTGTCCAGTCCGACCACAGGTCCCGACCTTCACTCCTGGTACGCCTCTGTGGGAGCCGTCCTCGCGAAGGCCGCCCGCAAGGATCCCGCCGAGATGCCCGAGGACGCCTGGCGCGCCCTCGTGGCCACCACCCGCGACGGGATCGAGGTGAACCCCCTCTACACGCGCGCCGACGAGACGCCCGAGCGCCCGGCTCCGGGGTCGTTCCCGTTCGTGCGGGGAGGGGACCGGTCGGGGCTCCCGGAGAACGGCTGGCACGTCAGCGCCAGGGTCGAGGCCAAGGGCGACCCGAGCGAGGTCAACACCTCGGTCCTGGACCTTCTCGGCCAGGGCGCGTCCGCGCTGTGGTTGCGGGTGCCGGCCGCCGACGTGGCCGCCGTCCTCAAGGACGTCTACCTGGACCTCGCGCCGGTGACCTTCGACGCCGGATCGGACCTCGTCGAGGTCACCGACGCGTTCCTGGAGCTGCTCGACCAGCGCAGGTCGGCAGGAGACGGGGTGACCGACCGGTCCGCGGTGATCGCCGACCTCGGCGCGACACCGGTCACCTCCGCGTACGCCGCGGGCGCGTCGTCGGAATCGGTCGACCTCGACGCGGCGGTCGGCCTCGCCGTCCGCGTGGCCGAGCGCGAGGAGACCGTCCGGACCTTCGTCGCCGACGGCACGGTATTCCACGCAGACGGCGCCGGGGACGCGCAGGAGCTCGCCTACGCCGTGGCCGCGGGCCTGGAGTACGTCCGGGCGCTGGTGTCGGCGGGGCTCGCCGTCGAGGTCGCCCTGCGCCAGATCACGTTCCGGTTGTCCGCCACGGACGACCAGTTCGTCTCGATCGCCAAGTTCCGTGCCGGGCGCCTGATGTGGGCCCGCGTCGCCGAACTCCTGGGCGCACCCGACGCGGGGAATGCGCCGCAGCACGCCGTCACCTCCTCGGCCATGATGGCGCGACGCGACCCGTGGGTGAACATGCTGCGCACCACTCTCGCCTCGTTCGGGGCCGGGGTCGGCGGTGCCACCTCCGTCACCGTCCTGCCGTTCGACGCCTCCCTGCCCGGGGGCCTGGAGAGCGCCTCACCGGCCTTCGCCGAGCGCATCGCGCGCAACACCCAACTGTTGCTGCTCGAGGAGTCCCACCTGGGGCATGTGGTCGATCCCGCCGGAGGATCCTGGTACGTCGAGTCGCTCACCGACTCGCTCGCCGAGGCCGCCTGGTCCGCGTTCCAGACCGTCGAGGCCGAGGGAGGACTCGCCGCCGCCATCGCCTCGGGGAGCGTCGCCGCCGCGATCGCCCGGGTCCGCGAGGCCCGCGATGCCGACATCGCCCACCGCACAGCGCCGATCACCGGTGTCTCCGAGTTCCCGAACCTCGCCGAGCCACCGCTCGACCCGGCTCGGCGCGGCGGGGAGGACTACCGGTACGGGCGCGACTTCGAGGCCCTGCGGGACCGT
>NZ_JAALEC010000369.1:0-1738 GCF_014145205.1 Dietzia sp. DQ11-44 | reverse complement strand
GACCGCACCCCCGAGGCCACCGCGCCCCACCTGGAACTCGAGCTCCCCGGCGTCGCCGAGGCGATGCGCGCCCGCGGGCTGGCCTCGACCCCCACCGCCGCGATGAGCCGCGGCCTGGCGGGCTTCTCCGGACGTACCCTGGTGGCGAACCTCCCGGGCTCTTCGGGCGGGGTGCGCGACGGACTGGCGGTACTCGACGAGTTGTTGGACCACCTGCTCGCCGTCCACGCCCACGGTGGCGGGCACTGACCGTCCCCGCCCGCAGCCGCCCGGGACCGAACCGCGAGGAGGAACCGACCATGACCGTCCGCAGTCCACTCGTGCAGATCACCGAGACCGCGATCGACCCCCGTGAGGTCGAGAAGGCCGTCTGGAGCACCGCCGACGGCGCCATGGTCACGTTCTCCGGGGTGGTGCGCGACCACGACCACGGTCGCGACGTGCTCGACATCGAGTACTCGGCCCACCCCACGGCGCAGGACGTCCTCGAACGGCTCTGCGACGAGGTGGCGACCGAACACACCTCGCCCGACCTCGAGAAGGGCGGACCGCTCGACCCGCGGCGCTCCGTCCGCATCGGCGCGGTGCACCGAGTGGGGGTGCTGCCGGTGGGCGAGGTCGCCGTGGTGGTGGTGGCCGTGGCGCCGCACCGGGCCGAGGCCTTTGCCGCCTGCTCGGAGCTCATCGAACGACTCAAGCGCGGGGTGCCCATCTGGAAGCGGCAGCGCTTCACCGACGGCGTCTCGGAGTGGGTGGGCGTCGGCGACTGCTGAGTCGATCAGGCTGGCCGTCTGCGGGATCCGGGCCAGTGGCGACCCGGCGGGTTGACGAGTGTGCCGTCGGCGGCGATGGTGCGATCCGCGTAGGCGTTCCACTCGCGTTCCCGGATGGCGTCACGAGCACGGGCCAGGGGGCCCTTGGGTCTGGTGCGGTGTTCGTGCCCGGTGTCGGTGATGATGACGAGATCACCCAACGGCCCGGACCGGTAGGCGTTGGTCCCGAACGTCTTCTCCCGGTGGTGTTTCCGACACAGGCAGACGAGGTTCCACTCGGTGGTCGGCCCGCCGAGTTCAGGGTCCTTCTTGTTGAACGCGAGCACATGGTCCACGTCGCAGTCCTTGGCGGGAACCGAGCACCCCGGGTGCCGGCAGGTGCCGTCGCGCAACCGGATGCGCTCGGCCATCGCCGGGGTGATCACGTAGCGCAGGGCGTGTTCCGGGGAGTCGAGCACGCCCGGGGCAGGGTCGATGAGCTCGAACCGCACGCTCGCGTCGTCCCCCTCGAGCAGTTCCGTGCAGAGCCACTCGAAGCTGCTGTACGCGCCGTGGACGAACTCGACACGGTTGGGCAGGCCCCGGGCCGCGGAGGCGATCACGCTGATGCGGATCGGCTGACCGGCCCGCGCGGCGTTGCCCAGTGTGGGCCGGGGCAGGTCCGCCCCGACCCTGACGTCGCCGAGTTCGATGCCGTCGTGCTCGATACCGTCGTGCTCGGACGCGCGGGCAGCGGCGGAGGCGGTATCGGCCGCGGACCGGCCCGCATCAGACGGGTGGACGGCGAGCGCGGCGAGGGCGTCGGCGCGGAGCTGGTCCATGGGACGATCCAACCCGTCCGCCGAGGCGGCCGACGCGTCGGTGTCGATGCGACGCCGAAGGAGTTCGGCATCGGCAGCGGTGAGCCTGGCCCACATCGTGGCCATGCCGTTCCGTGCCCCGCGGAATCGGACCGAGCGGGTAAA
>NZ_JAALEC010000368.1:0-1766 GCF_014145205.1 Dietzia sp. DQ11-44 | reverse complement strand
GGCCGCGGCCATCGCGCGCAGCCGCACCCCCTCGTCGAGCGGAGCGGTCCGCCACCACGTGGGGCCGGCGTCCCGCTCCCGGGCCACGCGGTGCAGACACCTGGACCCCGACGCCGGTCCCGCCACCGCACCGCCGAGGTCCCCACTCGATCCGTTCCGGGCACCGTCCATCGACGTCCATCATGGCGCACACCGCCCTCGGATACCGGTCCGGTGCTCACCGGCGGACTGTTCGCCTAGGCTGGGACCCTGATGTTCGCGACGAGAGAAGGATCGACGCCCATGGGCAAGCTGACGACCTACCGCGACAAGCGCGCCGAACTCCGCGCCCACGCCTCCGCGCTCAAGGCCACCGCCATGACCGAGGCCAAGCTCGCCGCCAAGGAGGCCAGGCACAAGGCCAAGGAGGCGCATCGCGTCGATCTCGCCGAGGCCAAGAAGCGCGCGAAGCTGGAGGGCAAGAACGCGGACCGCAGGGCGAAGCGTGAGGCCAAGCGGGCCAAGCGCCAGGACGCGCTCGCCCAGAAGGCGTCCAGGCGGGACCGCAAGGCCGAGAAGACGCTGTCCAAGCAGGAGCGCGCCACCCTCAAGCGCGAGGCCAAGTTCCTGGCGAAGGACCGTAAGGCGGCCGAGAAGATCGAGGCGGCGGGCCGGCGGCACGAGTACCAGCTCGCCGAGATGGAGCTGAAGAAGCTCGAGGGCACCAAACTCGGCAAGGACGACGTGCAGCGGTGGCTGAGCCTGGCCAAGGTCGCCACCCCGGTCCTGTTGCCGATGGTCTACAAGCTCGTGTCCAACGCGCAGGGTTCCGCCGACAAGTCCACCGGGGCGGGTGCCGTGGACCTCAAGGCCGCGGGCATCGACGCCACCGGCCCGGGCGCGGCCCTCGGTGTCCGTATCGTCCGGTTGGAACAGACCCTCGACCAGCTCGAGGTCGGGCGTCGCGGGGACCGCCAGGTCGAGGACTTCATCGCCTCCACCCGGACCCGTCTCAAGGATCTGCGGACGGCCGTCGAGACCGCCGAGACCACCCCGACCTCCCAGCGCCGCGAGGTGCACTCCGCCATCTCCGGTGAGCTCGACCGGGTCAACAAGGACGTGCTCGCCCGCCTCGGCGTCACCCCGTGACCCCGATCCGGGCTCGGCTGGCCTCCACCGCGCTCGCCGCCACCATGATCGTGGGGGCCGCGTCGCCGGCCACCGTCCTCGCCCCGGTCGCCGCAGCGCACTCGGTCCTCGTCTCGGTGGACCCGCAGGACGGGGCGACCCTCGAGACCTCGCCCGGTGAGGTCTCGCTGACGTTCAACGAGGAGATCAACCAGAATTTCGCCTCGGTCGCCGTCACCACCGGCGACGACCGGACCACCCTGGTCGTCGGGGAACCCACGGTGGAGGGCGAGACGGTCACCGTGGCGCTCGACGACCTGGCGGACGGCGCGTACACCGTCGGCTACCGGGTGACCTCGGCCGACGGGCACGTCGTCAGCGGATCCTCGGTCTTCACCGTGCAGTCCGCGGCCGGCACCACCGGCGACCCTGCCGAGGACCCTGTTGGCGACCAGTCCGACCAGTCCGACCCGGCCGAGAACCAGATCGCCGACGAGACCTCGGGCGAGGCGTCCTCCGGAGTCGACCCGGCGTTGTGGGTAGTGGGTGGCCTGGCCGTCCTGCTGATCGGCGGCGCGTTCGTGCTGCTGCGCCGCGGCAACTGACAGCGGCGGCAACTGACAGCGGCGGCGCCCCCGTATCCCGGGACGCCGCCGCTC
>NZ_JAALEC010000367.1:0-3907 GCF_014145205.1 Dietzia sp. DQ11-44 | reverse complement strand
ATCGGCGAGACCGGCGACGACGACACCCCCGCGGGCACCACCACCGCGGTGGCCGAGGCGCCCCGGGACCAGCCGACGAGCGCACCGGGCGCGCCGGACGCAGGCGTCGACCAGTTGGTGCTGAACGCCGACGACGCCCCCGAACTGGGCCTGTCCCCCGTCTCGTCCGAGGACATCGCGGGAGGGGTCGGCGCGCTGGAGGACATCGCCGCGGGGATCCGTGTCGACCCCGAGCGTTGCGCGGACTTCAGCCAGGACGCCTTCCTCGCCCAGGCCGAACCGGGCGCGATGGCGATCCAGGCGGGCCAGAGCGGGAACTCCGCGTACGCGGTGTCCGTGACGACGGTGACCGACAGCCTTCCCGCTCGTGAGCAGCTCATCGCCGACTGCCCGACCATGACGGTCACGATCCCCCTCGAGGGGACCGAGGTGACCACCCGGGCCGAGAACTCGCTGCTGGAACTCCAGGCTCCCGAGGGCGTGGAGCACTTCGCCGCCATCTCGCAGACCAACACCATGGACATGATGGGTCAGGAGATGCTCACGGGGAACGTCCTGATCACCGGGGTCGTGCGGGGGATCGGAGTCTCCGTCACGGTCGCCAACGGTGTGGGGCCGGTCTCCGACGTGGAACGGGACACGGCTGTGGACGCCTTCGGCAAGCAGGTCGAGAAGATCCGGAACGCCTAGCCCCGGGCCCGGGGCCACCGCGGGTCAGGCCCGCTGGGACGAGATGGAGACGACCTCCCCGGTGAGGTAGGTGGTGTAGTCGCTGGCGAGCATGGCGATGGTCGCGGCCACCTCCCAGACGTCGGCGGCCCGCCCGAACGCCTCCTTGGCGGCGAGCTCGTCGAGGAGCTCGGCGGAGGCCGACTTCTCCAGGAACGCGTGGCGGGCGATGGAGGGCGCGATCGCGTTGATGCGCACGCCGAAGTCGGCGCCCTCGATCGCGGAACACCGGGTGAGCGCCATGACGCCGGCCTTGGCCGCCGCGTAGTGCGCCTGCGCCCGCTGCGCGCGCCACCCCAGCACCGAGGCGTTGTTGACGATCACCCCGTTGTGGGGCACGTCGCGGAAGTACCGCAGCGCCGCGCGGGTCGCGCGGAACGTGCCGTTGAGCGTGATGTCGAGGACCCGGTCCCAGTCCTCGTCGGTCATGTCGACCAGCTCACCCTCGCCTCCGAAGCCGGCGTTGTTGACCAGCACGTCGATGCGGCCGAGCTTTTCGGCGGCGCCGGAGATCAGCGCGTCGACGTCCGAGGTCGACTGCACGTTGCAGGTGATGGCCTCGAACCGCTGCTCGGGGAACTCGGCGGCGAGCGTGTCGCGGGCCTCGTTCATGCGGCGCTCGTGGAAGTCCGACACCAGCACGTCGGCACCCTCGAGCGCGGCGCGACGTGCGGCCGAGAACCCGATCCCCGTGCCGGCGGCCGCCGTCACCACGACCTTCTTGCCCGCGAGCAGCCCGTGTCCCGGGGTCTCCTCGGGCACCGTGGACAGCGGGGACGCGGCGAGGGGGGACTTGTGCTGGGTCATGACGGCCTGGCCTCTCGGGGTAGTCCGAGCACGCGCTCGGAGATGATGTTGCGCTGGATCTCGTTGGATCCGCCGTAGATGGTGTCGGAGCGGGTGAACAGGAACAGCCGCTGCCACCGCGCCAACTCGAGATGCTCCGGGTCGTGCAGGTCGTTGGCCGCGCCCTCGGAGTCGTGCGTGGGCCCGGTGAGCGACTCCGCCCCCTGCACGGTCATCGCCAGCTCGCCCAGATCGCGGTGCCAGGTGGCCCACAGGAGTTTGGCCGCGGAGGCGTTACCCCCGGAGGCGTCGCGCTCGGCGAGGGTACGCAGCGCATGGGCGCGGATCACCTTGAGCCCGACCCAGGCGCGCGTGATCCGTTCGCGCACCGCGGGGACCTCCGCGCTGCCGTTGGACCGGGCCATGGCCACGATCTGGTCGAGCTCGCGGGCGAAGCCCACCTGCTGACCGAGCGTGGACACACCCCGCTCGAACTCCAGCAGGGTCATGGCGACCTTCCAGCCCTCGCCCCGCTCCCCCACGATCATCCCGGCGTCGGTGACGGCATCGTCGAAGAAGACCTCGTTGAACTCCGAGGTCCCGGTGAGCTGCTGGATCGGCCTGATCTCGACGCCCGGCTGGTCCAGCGGCACCAGCAGGAAGCTCAGACCCTTGTGACGGCTGGTCCCCTCCTCGGTCCGGGCCACGACGAACACCCACTGGCTCAGGTGCGCCAGGGAGGTCCACACCTTCTGCCCGTGCAGATGCCATCTGCCGTCCTCGCCCAGGCGCGCGGTGGTGGACACGTTCGCCAGATCGGATCCGGCGCCGGGCTCGGAGTACCCCTGCGCCCACAGTTCGGTGACGTCGAGGATCCGCGGCAGGAAACGGTCCTTCTGCTCCTGCGTACCGTGCGCGATGAGGGTGGGCCCGAGCAGCGTCTCGCCCAGGTGCGACACCCGCGCCGGGGCGTCGGCCTTGGCGTACTCCTCGTGCACGCGGACCTGCTGGCTCAGGGATGCCCCGCGGCCGCCGTACTCGACCGGCCAGCCCACGCAGGTCCACCCGGCCTCGGCCATGTGCCGCTCCCAGGCCAGGCGTCGGGCGAAGAACTGGTGCTCGCTGCCGGGCCCGCCGGTGCCCTTGATCTCGGCGAAGTCTCCGGTCAGGTTGTCGTCCAGCCACGTGCGGAACTCCGCGGCGAACTCGTCGTCGGTCATCTCCGACGCCGGCCTGGTGCTCTGGGTCATGGGGCCACTCTACCAAGCACTTGCTTGGTTTGCCGGAACCGGCCGCCCCCACTGACCGCGTCGGGTGTGATGGTCGACATGAGCACACCCGTCACGCCCCTGGAGGGCAAGGTCGCACTGGTCACCGGCGCCGCCCGGGCACAGGGCCGGGCCCACGCCGTCCGTCTCGCCTCGGAGGGCGCGGACGTCGTGGTCACCGACATCTGCGCCCCCGTATCCGAGTCCGTCTCCTACCCGGCGCCGACACCGGACGATCTCGCCGAGACCGTTCGCCTGGTCGAGGAGGCCGGGGGCAGATCCCTCTCGGCCGTCCTCGACATCCGGGAACTGGGCGCGCTGCAGGACCTGGTCACCCGCACCATCGCCACCTTCGGCCGGCTGGACATCGTCGTCGCCAACGCCGGCGTCCTCACCTGGGGCCGGCTGTGGGAGCTGCCGGAGGACGACTGGGACATGGTCATCGGCGTCAACCTCAGCGGCACGTGGCGGACGATCCGCGCGGCGGTGCCGGCGATGATCTCCGCGGGCAACGGCGGGTCGATCATCATCGTCAGCTCGTCGGCGGGCCTCAAGGCCACGCCGGGCAACGGGCACTACTCGGCCTCCAAGGCCGGCCTGGTCGCGCTGACCAACTCACTCGCCCTCGAGGCGGGCGAGTTCGGCATCCGGGTCAACTCGATCCACCCGTACTCGGTGGACACGCCGATGATCGACCCCGACGGCATGGCGGAGATCTTCGGCCGGTTCCCGTCGTACCTGCACAGCTTCTCGCCGATGCCCCTCAAGAACGTCCTCGCGGACGGCGTCAGCACCCTGGCGGACTTCATGCCCCCCGAGGAGGTCGCCGACGTGGTGTCGTTCCTGGCCGGGGACGGTTCCCGCTCGATCTCGGGGGTCCAGGTCCCGTTCGACCGGGGTGCGCTCAGGTACTGAGCACGGGGCCGACCAAGCAGGTGCTTGGTACCGTGGTGGGCGCCACACCCGCAGCACCCGAGGAGTCCGCGATGAACGACAGCTCCACCGCCGCCCCCCGCGACGTCGAGACCACCGCCGCCGCCCTGCGCCGGGCGGCGGCACTCTGGCCGGATCGCGAGGCGGTCGCCGACGTCCAGCCCGGTCAGGACACCCGGTGGACGTGGGCG
>NZ_JAALEC010000037.1:0-6650 GCF_014145205.1 Dietzia sp. DQ11-44 | reverse complement strand
CGGGAGTCGCGTCCGGCGGCCAACTTCTCGCACCAGAAGTCCGCCACCCGCGCCGCCGGCCGGCCGGCGTCAGGCAGCGCCGCCGACCTGCCGTCGCCGGCGTACGTCAGCCGACCTGGGCTTCCTTCTCCGCCAGCCACAGGTACGCGGTGAGCATCCGCTTGAGTTCGGTGACGGTGGCGTCGTGGATGTCCTCGCCCGTGGCGGAGCCGGCGCTGACGGAGAAGTTGAGCATCGAATACGCCACGTGGACCAGTACGTCAGCCATGAACTCGCGGCGTTGGTGCTCCGTGGACGGCATGAGCGGGGCGAGGACGCTGGCGATCATCCTGGCCAGCTCTCGCTCGTTGACCGCGGCGGTGGCGCGGGTGGCCGGGGTGGCCTGCGTGGCCAACCAGACCGCACGCCGCGAGGGATCACTCAGCCACAGGTCGGCCACGTGGTCGAGGAAGTCGTTGAGCAACTCCGGCCAGTCGAGCGCGGGGATCTTCTGCGCGAAACGCTCGATCTCCTCGATCACCCCGTGGGCGTCCTGGCGGTCCAGCTCGCACACCAGGACGTACTTGTTGGCGAAGAACTGGTACAGCGTCCCGATGGGGACCCCGGCGCGGGAGGCGACCTCCTCGCAGGTGAAGGAGTCGAACCCCACCTCGACCAGCACGTCGCGCGCCGAGGACAGCAGCGCCTGGAACTTGCGCCGGCTCCTCTCCTGGATGGGCCGGCGGCGCGGCACCAGGATGTTCGGCTCGTCCTGGACGGCCTCGTCAGCGGGATCCCGTACTGGTTCCTGCACTCGCTCGGGCGGGTCGGTGGGCATGGGTGGCGTCAGCCCTCCGTGGGTTCGGGCAGTTCCACGCCGAGGAGCTTCGCGAGCATCGCCACGTGACCCTTGGCCCGGACGTTGTACCGCGCGAGGGAGAGCGTCCCGTCGGACTCCACGACGAACGTCGATCGGATCACGCCCATCACGGTCTTGCCGTAGTTCTTCTTCTCCCCGAACGCACCCCACTCGGTGAGCATGGTCTTGTCCGGGTCGGACAGCAGGGGGAAGGTGATGCCGTGCTTCTCGCGGAAACGCACGAGTTTCGCCGGCGGGTCGGGGGACACCCCCACGACCCCGATCCCCGCCTCCCGCAGCTGCTGGAGGGCCCCCTCGAAGTCCACGGTCTCCGTGGTGCATCCGGGCGTCATGGCGGCCGGGTAGACGTACAGCACCACGCGTCCGTGCGCGGCGAGCAGGTCCGCCAGCGACGTGGGGGTTCCGTCGGCGTCGGGGAGGGTGAAGGCGGGGGCGGTCTGGCCCACCTCGAGCCGTGGTGTGGTCACCGGTGCTCCTGAAGTCGGGTCGGGGTGTGTGATCACTCCAACCTATCCGATGCGTCGGCGCGCGGGCGCGGATCGCCGACGGGTGCAGTAGCGTGGGCGGGGTCCAGAATCCGCGGCTAACCGCGTGACGAGCGATCGACGGAGGTCTCGTGTCCAGGAGTTACGACAGCATCGAAGGCGACATCGCCAAGGCGCGTGACGATCTCGCGACGACGTTGGACGAGATCGTCGACCGGGTCAATCCCAAGAACCTCGCCGAAGAGGGCAAGGAGAGGGCCGTCGCCGCCCTCACCGATCCCCGGGTCCTCGCGGTGCTCGGCGGATTCGCGGCGCTGGTCATCGGGGGCATCACAGTGTCCATGGCCAACAAGCGCAAGGAACGTCGGCGCATCGAGGCCTACCTCGAGGCGCGTCGGGCCCTCTGAGCGGCCGCCGCGCACCACAGCCCATCGAGAAGAGCGTTTCGCACATTCCCACTCGGGAAACGTGTGCGGAACGCTCTTCTCGTTGAATCACGGGGGTCCCGCCCGCGCTGCCGACACGACAAAGCCCCGGGTCGTGGACCCGGGGCTTTCCCTGCTGTGCGCCATCAGGGACTCGAACCCCGAACCCGCTGATTAAGAGTCAGCTGCTCTGCCAATTGAGCTAATGGCGCCTGCGTGGTGCGAGAGAAACAGTAACAGGACACCGGCGGCATCACGAAATCGCCTGGTCAGGGCGGGGGTGGCCGGTTTCTGACGGCGCATCCTTAACCAATTCGATATGGAATGCAATGATTTCCCCAGGCATACTGAAGAGGACTTCCCCTCGGCCCTGTCGACGTCCGGGGGGAGATGATGCTCGGAAGGGGCCATTAGTGAACTTGCGCCACACGGATCGGACCAGACGACGGGACCCGGGTTCCCGGTCGAGATCCCGTCTCGCTCTGGCCGCCGTGGTCGCCGGTTCGCTCGTGTTGACGGGGTGCACGATCGGCGCCGGCGGCGCGGGTGAGGCCCAGGTCGCCGAGGCGCCGGCCGAGCCGGCCGCGGTCATCTACCTGTCGGTCGAGGACGGTTCATCCGACGCCAACCCCGCCGAGCCCGTGGTCCTCACCGCCAGCGACGGTCGCCTCGACACCGTGGTCATGCGGAATCCGGAGGGCGTCCAGGTCCAGGGCGAGTTCAACCCCGACCTGACGGAGTGGCGGACCACCGAGGACCTGGGTTACTCCCGTCAGTACACGCTCGAGTCCACCGCGACCGACGAGGACGGCCTGGTCACCCGCAAGAACGTCACGTTCAGCACCCTCACCCCGCGCATCATGACCGCGGCCTACCTCACCACCGGTCAGGGCTCGACGGTGGGCATCGGTCAGCCGGTCGCGGTGATGTTCGACGAGCCGATCTCGGATCGCCGTGCCGCCCAGGACAACATCCACATCCGTACCGAACCCGAGGTCGAGGGCGCCTTCTACTGGGTCTCCAACCAGGAGGTCCGATGGCGTCCTGCCGAGTACTGGGCGCCGGGTACCACCATCGACGTCCACGTGGACATCTACGGCGAGGATCTGGGCGGCGGCATGTACGGACAGGAGGACGCGCGCAGCGACTTCCGGATCGGCGACGCGGTCATCTCCCGGGTGGACGACTCGACCAAGCAGATCGTGATCGAGCGCAACGGCGAGGTGGTCAAGACCATGCCCACCTCGATGGGCAAGCCCGACACCCCGACCCCCAACGGCACGTACGTGATCGGCGAGAAGCTCGCCTCGATGGTCATGGACTCCTCGACCTACGGCGTCCCGGTCGATTCGCCGGAGGGCTACCGGACCCCGGTCCAGTACGCCACCCGCATGTCGTACAGCGGCATCTTCGTCCACGCCGCGCCGTGGTCCGTCTGGGCCCAGGGCAGCCAGAACGTGAGCCACGGGTGCCTCAACGTCACGACGGCGGATGCCAAGTGGTTCTACGACAACGCCAAGCGTGGCGACATCTTCGAGGTCTCCGGCACGGTCGGCCCGACGCTGCCGGGGTGGGACGGTCTGGGCGACTGGAACGTCCCGTGGGAGACGTGGAAGGCCGGTAACGCGGACGCGGGCACGGCCTGACGCTGGCACGGTCTGACGCTGGCACGGTCTGATGCCGGGACCCGTGCGACCCGGCGTCGGTGGGGAGAGCCCCGGGTAGCGTGAGCGGTCCTCACGTCGCCGACACCGGAGGTCCCCATGTGGTTCTCGTCCCTGGACCCGATCGTCCGCGTCCTGCTGATCGGCCCGGTCGCGTACGTGGCGATGGTCGCGGCGATCCGGTTCAGCGGCAAGCGGGTGCTGTCCAAGCTCAACGCCTTCGACCTGGTGGTGACAGTGGCCCTGGGGTCGCTCCTGGCCACGATCCTCACCTCGTCGGATCTGGCACTCGTGACCGGGCTGGTCGGGATAGCGCTCCTACTCGGGCTCCAGGTCGTGGTGAGTCTGTTCACCTCGAGGCTCGTCAGGGGGCGCACGGTCGTGCGCGCCAGGCCCGTCCTGCTGGCGCGACGGGGGACCCTGCTGGAGGACGCGATCGCGTCGAGCAGGCTCACCCGGGACGAGGTGTTCCAGGCCATGCGCTCGAGCGGCTTCGGCGGGCTCGACCAGGTGTCCGCGGTCTGCCTGGAGTCGGACGGCACGCTCTCGGTGATCGGTGCCTCGAGCGCCGGGGACGAGGAGGCGTTGGCTCCACTGCGTGGCTGGCCCGACCACTGACACCCCGGACGTCGCGCGCGCGGCCTCAGCGGATCGGTCTGTCGGCCCTGTCGACCCCGTCGGCGTCGCGTCGTGCGGCTGCCCTGAACATGGCGCGACCGGGGGCCGCGGAGACGCCGTGTGCGAGGGTACTGGCCACCACGACCAGGGTGCCCACTCCCAACAACAGTGGATCCGCACCCGCTCGGGACGCCTCCTCGGTCAGATAGAACACCGCCGCGACACCGACCGGTCCGAACCAGCCGAGGAACGCCGCGTCGCGGACACGCAGTCCGAGCGGACGCATCAGCACGAGGAGCACCGGCGGGCGCCGCAGGACGAGCACGGCAGCCGTGAGCACCACCGCTCCCCATCCCAGGCCCGCCCACTGGTCCCACGGCAGCATCGCTCCGAGGACCAGGAAGAACGGCAGGACCGCGAACTGGTTGATCGCCTCGTCGATCTCCACCTCCAGCTGTCTCTCGTGGCCGACACTGGCCAGGTTGAAGGCCAATCCCGAGACGAATGCCGCGAAGACCCCGTTGACCCCCAGCAGACCAGAGCCACCCAGGACCAGCAACGCCAGGAGCAGGGTGAACATCAGGATCGGGCCGTTCTCGGCGGTGTGGTGGCGCTCCGAGAAATGGAGGGCCTTGGCCGCCGACACGCCGGCGAGGACGCCCAGAACCAGGGCGCCCAGGATCTGCCAGCCGATCTCCAGGGCGGCCTGCCCGGCGGTGAGGGGGGTCGCGACGGCGAGCGCGGCCACGACCAGGGGAAGGGCCAACCCGTCGTTCGCCCCCGACTCGAGCGACAGCAGTTGTCGGTTGTCTTCGGGCAGGTCCCTCTCGGCGGCGTCGCCGGTCACCGCGGCGGAGGAGAGGACGGGGTCCGTGGGGCAGATCGCCGTACCGAAGAGCAGCGCCAAGGCGAAGGGGAGACCCAACGCCCAGATCGCGAGACCGGTGGAGATCAGTGCCATCGCGGGCATCACCACCACCAGGAGGAGCGTCAGGCGCCGCCAGTGACGCCGGATCGCCGAGAAGGGGTAGCGGAGAGCCACACCCATCACGGAGATGGCCAGAAGGATCTCCGCGCCGTGATGGAGCGTCGAGGGGTCGGCGACGATGTCGGGGACCTCGAGAAGTCCCATGACCACGGGGCCCAGGACGATGCCGGCCCCGAGTGCGAGGAGCGGCTCCGACACGGGCCACCGGTGTAGTCGCGCGGACAGCGCGACGATCACGACGCCGAGCGCGCCGACGGTCGCGAGCAACAGATCGAGTGTGGACACGAGCCCTCCGGGTCAGTCGGGTCCACCGCACCATAGGCAACGCCCGGCGGTCGCGCCATCGGTCCCCTCTGGTCCCGCGGCGGACCGCGGGAAGGGCGCGACCGCCGCGGGTGGAAGGGTGGGAGTATGACCGATGAGCGCGAGATCACCCGGCCCACCGACCTGGCCCACGGCAACCGACTCGATCCGGCCGCCATCGGCTGGACCCGCACGCCGCTGCACCGCACCGCCATCGCCGGGTGGGGGCGCACCAAGCGCTGGGAGTACTGGGGCGTCGTGACCGACCGGTTCGTGGTGGGACTCACCGTGGCCGGTCTCGACTACCTGTCCACCTGTGCGGTCTACGTCCTGGACCGCCGCACCGGGGTGGAGACCATCCGCAGCGGGGTCAGCCCGCTCGGCCGGCCCGCCTTCAGCGACGAGCCGGGCGTGGGGAGCGTGCACGCGTCGGCCGGTGTGGGTTCGGGTCGGGTGGGAATCGAGATCGACGACGACGAGGGCGCCACCGCGATCCGGGTGCGCGCGACCGGTCTTCAGGTGGATCTGGAGGTCGTCCGCCCGGGCCATGACAGCCTCGGGGTGGTGGTGCCGTGGAGTGAGCGCCGCTTCCAGTACACAGTCAAGGATCTCGCCAACCCCGTCACCGGCTCGGTGACCCTGGACGGGGTCGCACGGGACCTGGGGGCCGGGTGGGCGGTCCTGGACCGCGGCCGCGGACGCTGGCGTTACGCCACCCGGTGGAACTGGGGGGCGGGCAGCGGAGTGGTCGACGGTGTGCCGAGTGCGCTGCAGGTGGGTGGCCGGTGGACGGATGGGACCGGATCCACGGAGAACGGGATCCTCGTGGACGGCCGACTGCACAAGATCGGCGAGGATCTGCGGTGGACCTATGACCTGGCGGATCCGACGGCCGCCTGGAGGGTCCGCGGCGAGCGACTGGACGCCACGCTCACCCCGTTCCACCTCCGCCGGGACATCACCGAACTCGGGATCCTGGCCGTGCGCACCCACCAGGCCTTCGGCACCTGGTCGGGAACCGGGATCCTCGACGACGGCACCACAGTGCGCCTGGACGGCCTGGTCGGATGGGCGGAGGAGTCGCGTAACCGCTGGTAGGGCGCGGGTTCGCGTGGCTATCCGGTGTCCGACAGCGTGAGAACCGAGTCGCAGCGGGCGATCACGTCTGCCTCATGCGTTGCCACGAGGACGGCGGCACCGGCGGCGGATGCCCGCTCGAGGCTGGCGAGCACCGCGCTGCTCGTCGCCCGGTCGAGCGCCGCGGTGGGTTCGTCGACCAGGAGCACGTCGGGCCGGCGGAGCAGCGCG
>NZ_JAALEC010000366.1:0-12633 GCF_014145205.1 Dietzia sp. DQ11-44 | reverse complement strand
CGCCCAGGCCGGCGCCGCCGAGCGACTCCGGGGCGAGGGCGGCGGGCACGCCCGCGCGGACCAGCTCGTCCCAGTAGCGGGAATGGAACCGTGCGGTCGCGTGGTCTGCTCCGCCGTCGGCCTCGGTCCCGGGGCCGAAGCGCGCGTCGAGCTCGCGCAGGGAGTCGTCGGTGACCAGTTGCTCGCCCATGGTGCGGACGAGCGTGGAGAGCTCACGGGTGGTGTCGTCGATGTGGAAATCCATGTCAGCTGTCCTTCCGGGCAGAGGACGGGGTGGGGGCGATCCGCGGCGCCGGTGGCAACCCGAGTCCGGCGGCGGCGATGATGTCGCGCTGGACCTCGTTGGTGCCTCCGCCGAAGGTGAGGATGAGGGCCGAACGATGTAGTTTCTCGATGCGCCCGTGGAGGACGGCGGTGGGGGAGTGGGAGCGTTGGAACCCGGCGGAGCCCAGCACCTCCATGAGGAGCCGGTACGCCTCGCACGCGGTCTCGGTGCCGTACACCTTGGTCGCCGACGCGGCGATGCGGGTGGGCGTGGTGGAGTCGGCGGAGACGATCTCCCAGTTGCGCAGCGCCAGGTACTCGGCCATCGCGTGGACGCGGGCCAGGTGGGTGCGCACCCACTCGTTGTCGATCACGTCCCCGCCGCCGGGCAGGCCGACGTCGGCCGCACGCGTGGTGCGCGCCCACTCCAGGACCTGCCGGAGCGAGGCCTGGAGCGGACCGGCGGCCGTGAGGGCGACCCGCTCGTGGTTGAGCTGGTTGGTCATGAGCGGCCACCCGCCGTGTTCGGGCCCGACCAGGTTGGAGGCGGGCACCACCACGTCCTGGTAGTAGGTGGCGCTGGTGTCCGGGCCCGCCATCGTGTGGACGGGAGTCCACGAGAACCCCTCGGCGTCGGTGGGCACCATGATCATCGAGATGCCCTTGTGTCGCTTGGCGTCCGGATCGGTGCGTGCGGCCAGCCAGATCCAGTCCGCGTAGGCCACGAGGGACGTCCACATCTTCTGCCCGTTGATGCGGTACACCTCCCGGCCCGCGTGCTCCCCGGTCCCGGCCTCGCGCACGGCCCGGGTCTTCAGGGAGGCCAGGTCGGTGCCCGATTCCGGCTCGGAGTAGCCGATGCCGAAGTGCAGCTCGCCGCGGCTGATCCGGGGCAGGAAGTAGCTCTTCTGCTCCTCGGACCCGAAGGCCATGATCGTCGGCGCGACCGAGTTGATGGTGAGGAAGGGCACCGGGACCCCGGCGATCGCGGCCTCGTCGGTGAAGATCAACTGCTCCACCATCGGGCGGTTCCGACCGCCGAACTCCTCCGGCCATCCGATCGTCAGCCAGCCGTCGCGGCCCATCTCGGCGACGATCTCACGGTAGGCGTTGCCGTGGCCGTATTCGCCGGTCGTGGAGGTGAAGGCCTCTCGGCGCTCGGGGGTCATCAGGGCGGAGAAGTACTCGCGCAACTCCCCGCGCAGCCGTTGCTGGTCTGTGGTGTAGGTGATGTCCATATGCCCTAAACTCATCTCGAGTGGAACACGTTCTAGTGTCGTGTCTCACATAGTATCGAATCATGCTCGCGGCCACAGTGGTCGCGGGCCCGGCCAAGGAGGACGGGTATGAGGATTGACGTGGATCCCGACCGCTGCGAGGGGCAGGCCGTGTGTGTCGGGCTCGCCCCGAAGGTCTTCGAGTTGAACGACGACGACGAGGTGGTGCGGGTGATCGTCGACGAGGTCCCCGAGGAACTGCAGAAGCGCGCGCTCAAGGCTGTCGAGAAGTGCCCGATGGCGGCGCTCAAGGTCGCGGAGTGACGCCCGGGCAGGGCCGGAAGGACCTCGGGGCGGATCTCTCGCTCGACGGCCGGGTGGCGGTCGTCACCGGGTCCGGCTCCGGGCTGGGCGCCGCGGAAGCCGTGGAGTTGGCGCGCTCGGGTGCGGCCGCGGTCGTCATCAACGACATCCGGTCCGGCGAGGCCACGGACGCCGTGATCGCCGACATCGAGGCGGCGGGCGCCAAGGCCTCCCTGGTGGTCGGGGACGTCTCCGAACGGGAGACCGCCGACGCGATGGTGGCCGAGGCCGTACGACTCGGCGGCCTGCACGTGGTGGTCAACAACGCCGGCATCACCCGGGACAAGATGCTGTTCAACATGGAGGACGACGACTTCGACGCGGTGATCAGGGTGCACCTGCGCGGGCATTTCCTGCTCACCCGCAACGCCGCGGCCCACTGGCGGGGCGAGAGCAAGAAGTCCGACTCCCCGGTGTACGGGCGGCTGATCAACACCTCGTCCGAGGCGGGACTCTTCGGCCCGCCCGGGCAGGCGAACTACGGCGCGGCCAAGGCCGCCATCACCGCGCTCACCCTGTCGGCCTCACGTGTGCTCTCCCGGATCGGCTGTACGGCCAACGCCATCGCTCCCCGGGGGCGCACGGGGATGACCGAGGGCGTCTTCGAGGACTGGGACGAGTCGAAGGGGCCCGACCCGCTGTCGCCGGACCGGGTGGCGGACCTGGTGTCGTACCTCGCGTCGCCCGCCGCGGCCGGTGTCAGCGGTCAGCTGTTCGTGGTATACGGCGGCATGGTCGCGTTGGTGGACGCCCCGGTGGTGGAGAAGCGGTTCGACGCCGAGGGCGGTGTGTGGGACCGCCGGGAGTTCGCCGACGCGGTCTCCGGCCACTGGTCAGGGCGGCCCGAGGGCAAGTCCTTCTCCGCCTCGGAGATCATGACCCTCTGACCTGAACCGATGCGGTCCCCGACGCGTTTGCTGAGAGACGTGTCGGGGACCGCTTTCGTTGTGTCGGGGCGTGTTAGATTCCCGACACATGCGCAGGGGCACCGTTCGGGGGTGACCGGTAGGCCTTGCTAATGAGAACGTGTTCTAGCTACTGTGTAATCGGGGTCACACCGAACCGGTCACTTGTTCAGATCGGTGTGGCCGGGGGCCGGCACACGACAGGAGGGGGCGACATGGCGAGAGTGCTCGACGCGCCGCTCAAGGGGGTCGGCGAGTTCGTCGCCTTGAGTCTCGACACATTCGTCTCGTTCCCGTCGATCGTGCGCCAGGGCCGCGAGTTCGTCGAGCAGTCGTGGTTCATCGCCCGGGTCTCCATGCTGGCCACCGTCCTGGTGGCGATCCCGTTCACCGTCCTGGTGAGCTTCACCCTGAACATCCTGCTGCGGGAGATCGGTGCGGCCGACCTCTCCGGTGCGGGCGCGGCCCTCGGCGCGGTCACCCAGGTCGGTCCCATGGTCACCGTCCTCATCGTCGCCGGCGCCGGCGCCACGGCGATCTGTGCCGACCTGGGCGCCCGGACGATCCGCGAGGAGATCGACGCCATGGAGGTCCTCGGCATCGATCCCGTCAAGCGACTGGTCGTCCCCCGGGTGGCCGCCTCGACCTTCGTCGCACTGCTGCTCAACGGACTCGTGTGCACCATCGGCATCCTCGGCGGGTTCCTCTTCTCGGTACTCCTCCAGGGGGTCAACCCCGGGGCCTTCGTCAACGGAATCACGCTGCTGACCGGGTTCGGAGAGCTCGTGTTGGCCCAGATCAAGGCCGGGATGTTCGGGATGCTCGCCGGCCTGGTGGCCTGCTACAAGGGTCTCTACGTCCGTGGCGGGCCGAAGGACGTCGGTAACGCGGTCAACGAGACCGTCGTCTACGCCTTCATGGCGCTGTTCGTCGTCAACACCGTGCTCACGGCGGTCGGCGTGAAGGTCCTGGGGGCGTGAGGTGACCATCATCGAGACCGCCCGTTTCCCCCGACTGTCACGGGCCCGGAACCTCACCGTCGGTCGCTTCGACGACTTCGGCGCCATCGCACTGTTCTTCTGGCGCGCACTCGTGGCGACGCCGCGGGCACTCACCCAGTACCCCAAGGAGACACTCCGGCTCATCGCCGAGATCGCCATGGGCGCGGGGGCCCTGGCGATGATCGGCGGCACCGTCGTGATCGTCGGCTTCCTCACCCTCGCCACCGGTGGCGTGATCGCCGTCCAGGGCTTCTCGTCGCTGACCGACGTGGGCGTCGAGGCGCTCACCGGCTTCTTCGCCGCGTTCATCAACGTCCGCATCGCCGCACCGGTGATCGCCGGGATCGGACTGGCCGCCACCATCGGCGCCGGCGCGACGGCCCAGCTCGGGGCGATGCGCGTGTCCGAGGAGATCGACGCCCTGGAGGTCATGGCGATCGACTCGATCACCTACCTGGTCTCCACCCGGATCGTCGCCGGGATGATCGCCGTGGTGCCGCTGTACTCGTTGGCCGTCATCGCCTCGTTCCTGGCGAGCCGGTTCGCGACGGTCCAGATCTACGGTCAGTCCGGTGGCGTGTACGACCACTACTTCTCGACGTTCCTCATCCCCACGGACATCCTGTGGTCCTTCGTGCAGGCCATCGCCATGGCCATCACGATCATGCTCATCCACACCTATTACGGCTACAACGCCGCAGGTGGCCCGGCCGGTGTCGGCTCGGCCGTGGGCAACGCCGTCCGCACCTCGCTCATCGCCGTGGTGACCGTAACCCTTCTCGTCTCCCTCGCGATCTACGGCGGAGACGGCAACTTCAACCTGTCGGGATAGGAGGCGGTCGTGGCGAGAACCCTGAATCAGAGCGACACGGTGCCCCAGCGCATCGCGGCGGTGATCCTGACGCTGTTCGTCGTGGTGGTGGTGGCGCTCTCCCTCCTCATGTTCGCGCGCGCCTTCGACAGCCGCGTGCCGCTCACCGTCCGCAGCGACCGGGCGGGACTGGTCATGGAGGCCGACGCCAAGGTGCGCTCCCGTGGGGTCGAGATCGGCAACGTCCGGGAGATCCGACAGGAGTTCGACGGTGCGACGATCGACATCGAGGTCGATCCCGCGGCGTTGGAGGCGATCCCGGCCAACTCCCAGGTGAGGATCGGTTCCAACACGATCTTCGGGGCCAAGTCCGTCGACTTCGAACCGCCGGTCGGGGCGCCCGAGGGGCAGCTCGCCAGGGGGGCCGTCGTCGAGACCGCGAACGTCACCGCCGAGGTCAACACGCTCTTCCAGGACCTCACCGACCTGTTGGTCGCCATCGAACCGGAGAAGCTCAACGCCACCCTCGGGGCCGTCTCCGGTGCGGTCGACGACCGTGGCGAGCAGTTGGGGCGGACCATCACCGATCTCAACACCTACCTGCAGGAGATCAACCCCCAGATCGACACCCTGCAGCGCGACCTGGCCAAGGGGTCCCGGGTGGCCAACCTCTACGCCGACGTCACCCCGGAGATCATGCGACTGCTCGACTCGGGTACGGACGTCGGCACCAATGTCGTCAACAACCAGGAGCGCTTCGAGCAGACGCTCGCCGCCGCGATCGGCACCGGTGAGACAGGCAAGCGACTGATGGCGGAGAACGGCAACGAGTTGGTCAAACTGCTCGCGGACCTGCGCGCGTCGACCAGCCTGCTGGCCGAGTACTCGCCGATCCTCACCTGCCTCATCGTGGGCCTGAACGCGAACGTCGAGGACGCCGAGGCGGCCTTCGGTGGGAAGGATCAGCCGGGGCTGGTGTTCAAGGCCGGGTTCCAGCAGGGTGCGCGGGCGTACGAGTACCCCAAGGACCTGCCCAAGGTCAACGCCAGCACGGGTCCGAACTGCTACGGTCTGCCGTTCCCCGACCCGAACGTGCACGCCCCGTTCGTCGTGACCGACACGGGCTCCAATCCCGTGGAAGGGATGCCCGACGTGTTCACGTCCCGCCCCGCCGTTCGGGCCGCTGCGACCGATGGAGCCCGGCAGGCCCGCGCCCCCGACGCTGCTGCAGGTCATGCTGGGCATGGACGGGGCGACCCCGTGACCGCCGGTCGCAAGGCCGCCAAGCAGGCGCGCGCCACCTTCATCAAGCTGTCGGTCTTCACGGCCGTCATGCTCCTCGTCCTCACCGGACTCGTGGTGGTGTTCAGTGACTACCGCTCGGGCGACTTCGAGGACTACACCGCGCACTTCACCGACGTCTCGGGGCTGGAGTCCGGGGACCGGGTGCGCATCGCCGGCGTCGAGGTGGGGCGGGTCCGGTCGATCGGCCTGGCGGACGGCAACACCGCGGACGTCGAGTTCACCGTGGCCGGCAACCAGATCGTCCACCGGAGCACCGAGGCCGTGGTCCGGTACGAGAACCTCACCGGGGACCGCTACCTCGAACTCAAGCGTGGCACCGGCGATCAAGCGCCGCTCGAACCGGGCGGAACGCTGCCGATCTCCCAGACCTCGCCGGCGTTGGACCTGGACGCTCTCCTCGGCGGGTTCCGTCCGCTGTTCAAGGCGCTCGACCCGGGTCAGGTCAACCAGTTGTCCGAGTCCATCGTCAAGGTGTTCCAGGGTGAGGCGGGCACCGTCCAGGACCTGCTGGCCTCCACCTCATCCCTCACCACGGCGCTCGCCGATCGGGACCAGCTCATCGGGGACGTCATCACCAACCTCAACGGCGTCCTCACCACGGTCGGGGACAACTACGACAACGTGGACTCGATCATCGTCAACCTGCAGCAACTGATCTCCGGGTTGTCGGCGAACTCCCAGCCGATCGGTCAGTCCGTCTCCCGACTCAACGACGCGAGTGCCAACATGACCACCCTGCTGTCGGACGTCCGGCCCGCCCTCAAGGAGGACGTGGCGCAGATCGACCGCATCGCGACCCTCTTCAACGACGACGAGGCCTTTGTCGAGAACGCGATCCAGCGGCTCCCGGGCGACTTCGAGAAGATGGGCCGGTTGGGCGTCTACGGCAGCTTCTTCCAGTTCTACCTCTGCGGGGTGATCGTCCGGATGACCAACCCGGTCACGGGCCGGGACGTCTTCCTGCCGCAGTACGAGCAGACGACGGGAAGGTGTTCGTTCCCCGATGAGTGACACGAAGGACGGCGCACCGCTCAAGGCGCCCAAGGGGCAACTCCGGTTCCGCGACCGCGACCCCCGGACGATCGGCATCTGGGGGGCCCTGGGCGCCGTCGTGCTCATGGGAGTCTCGCTCAACTACGACCGGATCCCGTACGTCAACGGGTTGCGCAACGCGACCGCCTACGTCGCCGACGCCGCCGGGCTCAACACCGGGGACAGCGTCCAGGTGGCGGGGATGAAGGTCGGCTCGGTTCGCAAGATCGCGCTCGACGGCGACAGGGTCAGGGTGGACTTCGCCATCGACACCGGTGTCGCGCTGGGGTCCGACACGTCGGCCCAGATCAAGACCGACTCGATCCTCGGCCGTCGCGCTCTCGCCGTCTACTCGGACGGTCGTGGGGAGCTGGAGGACGCCACCGTCCCGCTCGAACGCACCTCGGTGCCGTACTCGCTGACGGCCGCCCTCGGTGACCTGACCGACACCGTCGAGGCCATGGACACCGACTCGGTGGACGAGGCGCTGACGGTGATCTCGGAGACGATGGAGCAGTCCTCGCCCGAGGTCCGGGGTGCGATAGACGGGATCACCCGGTTGTCCCAGTCCCTGAACAAGCGGGACGAGGGCGTCCGCGAGCTGCTCGACAGAGCCGCCGGGACCACCGACATCCTCGGCCGGCGCAGCGATCAGCTCAACCAGCTCATGGTGGACGGCAACACGTTGTTCACCGAGCTCGATCTGCGGCGCCGGGCGCTCAGCGAGTTGGTCGCCAACATCGACGAGCTCGCCCGCCAGCTCTCCGGTGTCGTCCAGGACAACGAGGCCCAGCTGGGACCGGCGCTGGACAAGCTGGAGAGGGTGTCGGACCTGCTCATCCGCAACCGGGAGTCGATGGACCTGGGGCTGCGACGGATCGTTCCCTTCTCGACCGCGCTCAGCGAGGCCGTCGCCTCCGGACCGTGGTTCAACGCGTACGTGAACAACCTGTCGATCGGTCAGTACCCGCAGACCATCCTGCGCGACGTCATGCCGCTCCTGGACCCCCGCATCCAGCCCGAACCCGGGCTGGTCCGCGAGCCGACCATGCCGGGTGTTCCCGGCCTGACGATCATGGACGAGTTCCCCGGTTGGGGCGAGAATAGGTTGCCCCGATGAGTCGACTACTGTCC
Organism: Dietzia sp. DQ11-44; assembly: GCF_014145205.1. Classification (NCBI taxonomy): domain Bacteria; kingdom Bacillati; phylum Actinomycetota; class Actinomycetes; order Mycobacteriales; family Dietziaceae; genus Dietzia; species Dietzia sp. DQ11-44. Next base: position 4,601 of record NZ_JAALEC010000366.1, on the reverse strand, counting down.
TCCACCCTCGCCAAGGTCGTCGCGCTCGTGATCGTGGTGGCGCTCGTGGTCGCCGCGGTGTGGTTCTTCACCTCGCGCTCCAAGACCATCACCGCCTACTTCGAATCGACCCGCGGCGTCTACGTCGACGACACGGTCCGGGTCCTCGGGGTGCGCGTCGGAACCATCACGGACATCACCACGGAGGGCGGGTTGTCCAAGGTCACGATGAAGGTCGACGAGGACGTGCCCGTCCCGGCCGACGCCACCGCGCTGCTCGTGGCCCAGTCGCTCGTCGCCGAACGCTTCGTCCAGCTCACCCCCGCGTTCACGGGCGGGGAGGCGATGGAGGACGGTGGATCGATCCCGGTCGAGCGGACCGCGGTGCCGGTCGAGTGGGACGCCATGAAGGAACAGCTCATGAAGCTCTCCTCGGCCCTCGGGCCGACCGGCGACGAGGAGTCCGGAGCGCTCGGTGAGTTCGTCGAGTCCGCCGACGCGATGCTCGACGGCAACGGTGCGGAGGTGAGGGACGCCCTCAACGAACTCTCGCAGACCATGGCGTTGCTCTCCGACGGCCGCGAGAACCTCTTCACCACCCTCAAGAACCTCCAGCTCTTCGTCACCGCGCTCTCGCGGAGTGAGGAGCAGATCGTCTCCTTCGGCGGCAGGCTCGCCAGCGTCACCCAGGTCCTCGGCGACCAGACCGACGACATCGACGCCGCGCTCAGGGAACTCGACCTGGCGGTGATCGACATCGACCGCTTCCTGGAGAACCACGGGACACGGGTGACGACAGCCGTGGACAAGCTGGGGCAGGCCACCGAGGTGGTCCGCGACCGCCGTGCCGACCTGGAGGGTGTGTTGCACGTGGGTCCCACGGCCATGGCCAACTTCTACAACATCTACCGCCCGTACCAGGGCGTCCTCACCGGCGTCCTGGCCATGAACCAGATGGCCAACCCGACCAACTTCATCTGCGGTGCCATCGCGGGCCTGGCCAACAACACGGCCGAATCCGACGCGCAACTGTGTGCGCAGTACATGGGCCCGCTGTTCAACTCGCTCACCTCCAACTACCCGTACGGCGCGGTCACCCCGCCGATCACGCCGACCGCGGAGAGGGACCAGATCTGGAACTCCCAGAAACCCGGAACCCAGACCGCGCCCGGTGTGCAGCCCGTGTCCGCCCGACCGGATCCGTTGATCAACGTGGTCAACCGCGGCGACAACCTGACGGACACGCTCATCGCGACGGGAGGTGCGTGATGATCCGCGATCGTTCCCGGAACAGACGTCTGCTGGCGGCCGGCGCGCTCGGCGGCGCCGTGCTGCTCGCCGGGACGGGGTGCACCTGGGAGGGGCTCAACTCGCTCCCGCTCCCGGGCGCCCAGGGCAACGGAGAGGGCGCCTACGAGGTGACCATCGAGATGCCCAACGTCACGACCATCACCCGAAATTCGCCGGTCCGCGTCAACGACGTCAACGTCGGCTCGATCACCGACATGAGGGTCGAGGACTACACGGCGATCGTCACGGTCTCGCTCAACGAGGACGTCCGTCTCCCGGCCAACGCGCACGCGAAGATCGGGCAGACCAGCCTCCTCGGGTCGCAGCATCTCGAGATCTTCCCGCCCCCGGACGGCGAGCCCGAGGGTTCGCTCTCCGACGGGGACGTCATCCCGTTGGCCCGCGCCGGTGTGTACCCGACCACCGAGCAGACGCTGTCGGCGCTGTCGGTGGTCCTCACCAACGGCGGACTCGCCCAGTTCGAGACCATCTCCCGCGAGCTCAACACCGCGTTGGACGGACGCCAGTTCGAGGCCAAGGAGGTCATCTCACAGCCGGAGACCACCGTCAGCGGTCTCGACCAGCAGCGGGCCGACATCATCGCGGCCATGGACGGTCTGGACCGGCTCTCGCGGCAGATCAACGAGCAGAACGACACCCTGGCCAAGGCGCTGGGTCAGATGCCGGAGGCGTTGTCACTCGTCAACGCGCAGAAGCAGGAACTCACCACGGCCCTGGTCTCCCTGGGCGACTTCGGCAACAAGGCCAACCAGCTCATCGACGCCGGTGGCGGTAGCAATCTGGTGGCCAACCTGCAGGACATCACCCCGGTCCTCGAGGGGTTGGCGAACAGCGGCCGCAACCTCACCCGCGTCATGCAGATCCTCATCACCTTCCCGTTCCCCCAGGCCGGTATCGACAACTTCCTCCGGGGCGACTACGCGAACCTGTACATCGACGCGGACATGACGAACGAGCGTCTGGCGGAGACCTTCCTGCTCGGAACGGAGTTCGGAAACCGGATGGCCGGGCTCGAGGGGTATGTCGGTCTGGCGCCGAACCCTCTGGCGAGCGCGGACCCGTACTCGCTCGACGTCCCGCAGCCCCCGGCGCCCGACCAGATGGACCAACCGGCCGGGGACCTCGCCGCGCCGGACTCCGCCGGCGACCCCGCGCCCCCGGCCGAGGAGGCCCCCCGATGACCAGGTTCGTCAAGCTCCAGCTGACGGTCTTCGCCGTCGTCACGGTCCTCGCCCTTGCCGTCATGTCGGTCGTGTACCTCAAACTGCCCACCTCGCTCGGGTGGAACCGGACGGACGTCGCCCTCGAGATGCCGGATACCGGTGGTCTCTACCAGAACGCCAACGTCACCTACCTCGGGACGGTCATCGGCCGGGTCGACTCGGTGACCCTCAAGCCCGGGCACGTCGTTGCGGAGATGCACTTCGAGTCGAACGCGGACGTGCCCGCGAACGTGCGGGCGCAGATCCGCAGCGTCTCGGCGATCGGTGAGCAGTACGTGGAGTTCGTGCCCGAGGGGGAGCCGGCCGGTCGACTGGAGGACGGCGCGGTGTTCGGGACGGACCGGGTCGACATGCCCCAGGGCATCGGACCGGTCCTGGACCAGGCGACGGTGTTGATGGCGTCGATCGACGACGCGAAGATGCGCCGGGTGATCTCCGAGGCGTTCGACGCGTTCAACGGGTCGGAGCGGGACCTGCGGCAGTTCCTTGACTCCGCGCAACTGCTGCTGGACGAGGCCCAGGACAATTCCGGGGTCACCCGCCAACTCATCGAGGACGCCGAGCCGGTCCTGGATTCCCAGCTGCGCTCGTCGGACTCGATCCGGGCCTGGACCCGCAACCTCGCCGACGTCACCGATCAGCTCCGGACCAACGAACCGCAGCTCACCTCGCTCGTCCAGCGCGGGCCGGACTCGCTCGGGCGGGCGACCAGGGTCCTCAACGACCTGCAACCGACCATGCCGGTCCTCGTCGCGAACCTGGTGAGCGTCGGCGAGGTCGGGGTGGTCTACAACCGGTCGATCGAGCAGTTGCTCGTGATCTACCCGGCCCTGGTGTCCTCGCTGATCACGGCCATCAACGGGGCGAAGGACGACGGGGAGATCAAGGTGGACTTCAACCTCCAGATCAACGAGACCCCTCCGTGTACGACGGGCTTCCTGCCGGCGGACCAGCGGCGGTCGCCCGCCGACCTCTCCGTCCCGCCGCTGATCAACGGCATCTACTGCAAGGTCCCCCAGGACTCCCAGGTGACCGTCCGCGGAGCACGCAACCTGCCGTGCATGGAGTTCCCGGGCCGCCGCGCGGCCTCGCCCGAGGAGTGCAGGGCGAACAACTACACGCCCGAGGGGCACAATCCGCCCGACACCAGTGAGGTCGGCCCGCCCGGGAACAACCCCAACGCGTACAACGTGGTGCCGTCGTCGACTTCCGGGGAGCGGGAGATCCGCACCTCGGCGGCGATGTACGACCCGGCGACGGGCGAGTATCTCGGGGCGGACGGCAAGACGTATCGTCAGTTGAACCTCGGCACGGCCGCCCGCCTGCCGGCTGACGCCAGCCTCACCGACGTCATGACGAACGGAGTGACCTAGCCAGTGTCATCGCAGCCCTCGAACGATCGGGACCAGCCCGACCGCGCGGGGCGGGGCGGCCTCACGCCGCTGGCCGTCATCGCCGCCCTGTCCCTCCTCGCCGCACTGGTCACGGGAGGACTCTGGCTGTCCGAGCAGGGGAAGGCGGCGTCGGTCCGCGCCGACCGCGCCTCCGCCACCGAGCTCGACCAGGCCTACCGTGACTTCGCCACCGAGGTCCTGACCCACCTGATGACCATCCGCCAGGAGACGCTCTCCGAGGACGTCGACCGGATAGTGGGCATGATCGAGGGTGACTTCTCGGAGCAGTTCGCTCCGCGTCGTGACTCGTACGAGGAGGTCGTCCAGACCACCGAGGTCGTGGCGGACGGCGTGGTCTCCGCGGCCGCGGTCGAGAGGTCCTACCCCGACCACGCGGACGTGATCATGGCGATCGATCAGACGATCGGCAACCCGAGGTCGCAGGAGGACCAGGATCGCCAGTACCGGGTGCGCGTCACGGTCAACCGGCACGACGACGGCGAGATGAAGGTCTCGGGGGTGAACTTCATCCCATGAGCACGGACGACACCACGCCTGACGACGCCACTCCTGACGACACCACGCCCGGCGACACCACGCCTGACGACACCGCGCCCGGCAGCCTCGCCCCCGACGGGAGCAGGCCGGACGTCCGCGCCGCCCGTCGCGCACAACGCGAGGCCGAACGGGCCGC
>NZ_JAALEC010000365.1:0-4683 GCF_014145205.1 Dietzia sp. DQ11-44 | reverse complement strand
GGCCGTGTCGTCGAGGCCTCCGGCGGTGACCTCCGTGCCGGTCTGGAGTCCCTCGACCCCGTCCTGCAGGGACTGGCGGATTCGGGGGCTCGCTCACCGAGTCACTGCGCTACCTGGCCACCTTCCCGTTCCCGCTGGACACCTACCGCAACGCGGTGCGCGGGGACTACGCCAACGGCACGGTCATCCTCGACCTTCGGCTGCCGGTCCTGGACACCGCGCTGCTCATCGGCACACCGTTCGAGGGGTCGCTAGCGTTGCTCGACACCATCCTGGGCGTACCCGCCCCACCCCGTTGACCAGTCCGACGTCGCCCACCGCCCCGCCTTCCCAATGGCCTTCCGGGACGATCGGGGTGGAGCGCATGGACGCCGCGCCGTCGGGGCGGACGATCTTCTCCTGCAGGACTAGCGGGATCTCGAACTCGCCGGCGGGCAGTCCCAACGGATTGTCGGGACGTCCGGTGTCGAACCGGTCGCGGGGGAGGTAGCCGCCCGCGAGACCGCCGTAGACGTTGAGGCGGGTGATGGCCATGGCGTGGTCGTGGTGCCAGAGCCCGGCCGCCTCCTGCCGGTTGTCGAAGTGGTGGAGGTGGCCCTGCCCGAGGAAGGACGACTGCTCCGGGTGGCCATCGCTGGCGGGCTCGGTGACCCCGCCGTGCAGGTGTAGCGACGTGGGTACCCGGGTACGCACCGACTCCGACAGTCCGTGCAGGCTCGTGTCGATGTCCGCGGCGTGTGGGTGGACTGAGATCTCATTGCGGTAGGTCAGCGTCGTCCGCACTCCGGCGTGCGATCACCGGACCAAGGGTAACTGGCCGCGCCGTAACCCAAGGTCATCGCCGCGGGGAGGCCGCGGTGGAACCGGTGGGTGCCCGTCCGCGCGGACAGTTCCAGGGACTCTCCGGGCAGGACGTCCGGACGCGGGAGTTCGTCCACGTAGGGCTCGAGGACGGGGGAGTGGAACAACAGCGGGCTCGGACCAAGCGATCCCGGGCCGACCTGTGCGCGGGTGGCGGACGCGCCGACGAGTCCCATGCCCGCCACACCGGCCACCGTGCCGAGGAGTCTTCGCATCGTCACCACGGGCCCGCGAGCGCCGCCACCGAACCCGACCATGAGAGCTCCCGCTGCTATGACACGAGTCACAGTACCCTACGGTATGGTTCGGAGGTGGGGATCACCGAGTGACCGGGGGAGAGATGGCCCGACGGGACATGAGCCGACTCCCGAGGGTGAGAGCCGTGGGCGTGGCACTGCTTCGCGTGGGGTCACGGGGGTTGGATATCCGCGAGTGCCGAAGCGGATGCAGGCGCGGCCGTGCCCGTCCCCGGGATCGCCACCGCGCCGTCGCAGGTGCCTTGGCGGTGGTGGCCAAGGGGGTCGGCGACGTCGAGAACCCCAGCCGCGGGCTGAGGACCCACGACACGATCCTCGCGTGGGAACCCGCCTGGATGGACCCGATCTGCGAGGGGTTTCGGGAGGCCGTACGTGGCTCGGACCTGCTCGTCCGGCTCCACGCGGACGGCCTCCGGGCGCGCGGGGTGGTCTACACCGACATCGTCTCGACGGTCGACCTGCTCGTGCACCCACCGCTGGAACAGTCCCCGCCCGGCACAGAGGTGCGGGTCGTCCGGCCGTTCGCGGGCAGCCGGCCCGTGTGGCACGGCGAACCCGGGCGCGACCCGGACTCGCGCGCTCTGGTCATGGAGGCCCTCGGTCCGACGTAGGGTGACGACGATGACGACACGACACGGTGCCGCGGGCCGATGACCCGGGGGTCGACATGGTCCGCCCGGCCGAGCGGTCCGCGCACGGGGCGCTTCTCGGCGGAGGACTGGGCCCGCGCCGGGCTGGACCTGCTCATGACCGAGGGCAGGTCCGCGGTCAAGATCAGCAGACTCTGCGCCGACTTCGGCGTCACGAAGGGCAGCTTCTACTGGCATTTCGCCGACTTCGACGCGCTCATGGCCGCCATCGCCAGGCTCTACTTCTCGCAGGAGATGGACGCCGCCCGTGGTCTGGTCACCATGGAGGAGATGCCACCCGACGCACGGCTGGAGACCATGAGCGCGATGCTCGTGGAATCCCGCGCCTGGGAGGGGGAGGCCGCGATCCGCGAATGGGCCAGGGCGGACGAGACCGTCGCCGAGGCGGTTGCCGAACTGGACCAACGCATCCTGCGGGTGGTCCACGACGCGTTCGTCGAACTCGGGTTCTCCGAACGGGGGGCGAGGATCCGCGCCGGCGTCTTGGTGTACGCCGGCATCGGGTTCGTCTACGGGCGCTCAGCGCTGCCCGTGCCCACCGTGGAGGAGATCCACGACGTGCTGGCGCTGCTGGTGAAGCCCGAGACCTGACCTCCGGGGCCAGGTCGGGGAGCGCGGGTCAGACCGCCACCCGGACCGTGAGCCCCCTCCGCTTGATCCGCGCCGAGAACTCGGTCACGGTGCCGCAGTCCTCGCCGTCGATCTGGAACGCGGCCGGTTTCTCCAACACGCGGGCGGTGATCCCCACGCCCTGGCGGAAATCCAGTGGCCGGGTCCGATGCTCTTCTTTCCCGCTCTCCTGGGTGGAGTTCCTCCGCAGTATCGGCTTGAGCCGGTGCTGGAACGTGTGATGGGCCAGCACCGCACCCGCCTGCGCCCACCCGAGAGGGCCCTTGGCGCGCAGAGCGAGAACGTCCAGGAGTCCGTCGTCGATGACGGCGTCGGGCAACAGCACCATCCCCGCCTGCAGCATCCCGCAGTTGGCCACCAGGAGGGTGCGCGCGCGGGTCTGGATCGGCGATCCGTCGTCGAGGGCGTACTCGACCCGGATCCGGTGGCCGCGCAACAGCGTGTTGGCGAACGCGCCGACGTACGCGAGCCAGCCCACCCGTGCCTTCAGTTTGTCGTCGGTGCCCGCGATCATGTCGGCGTCCATCCCGGCGCCGAGCATCACGAGGAACACGTCATCGTGGGACACGCCGTCGCCGTCGGTGTAGTGGACCTCGCCGAGGTCGATCGCGCGGCTCCGACCGCTCATGGCGACACGCAACGCACGGTCGACATCGTCCAACGGGACGCCGAGGTTGCGGGCGAGCAGGTTCCCGGTTCCCAGGGGGACGACTCCCATCGGCACCGAGGTGCCGAGCAGGCCCTGCGCCACCGACCGTACGGTGCCGTCGCCGCCGCACGCGATCACCAGTCCGACACCGTCGGCGGCCGCCCGTGCCGCCTGACCGGTGCCCGGGTCCTCCTCGGTGGTCTCGTAGAAGACGGGATCCGTCCACCCGTGCCTGGACGCCCGCTCCTCGGCGAGGCGGCGGACCTCGTCGATTCCGACCTTGGTGGGGTTGTAGACGACGGCGAGGCGAGACGGGGCTGGGGACACCGCACCAATGTGTCAGAAAGCCGACCGGCCCGCCATTCGTCGCCCCCGGGCGGATTTGGTATGCGACGGCGGCCGCCTATATCCTTGGGTCCGAAGTTTGAACGCCTGGGAGCTCTGCTCTCGGGCACCTGATCAAGTTTCACCGAAGACCGCAGGTCGCCGCTCCCGCCGGGGGTGGTCGAAGGGTCCGGGAGCGCCCGGACGGCCCGCGCAGGAGAACACCGGTCAGCGTCGGATGTGCCGTGGGTCCCCAGGGGCCCGTGCCAGCTCCTCCACGCCCCGTGCCACCTGCGCACGGGGCGTTCGTGTTTTCTCGGGCGAGATGATGCAGAAAGGAGGCGAAACATGGCAAAGCCCGCAAAGGTCCAGGCCGTCGAGGAGATCAAGCAGCACTTCCAGAACTCCACGACCGCCGTGGTCACCGAGTACCGCGGACTCTCCGTCCCGCAGGTCACCGAACTGCGCAAGACGCTGGGTGACGCGGCCACGTACACCGTGGCCAAGAACACCCTGGTCAAGCGTGCGGCTGAGGAAGCCGGAGTCGAGGGTCTCGATGACCTCCTGTCCGGTCCCACCGCCATCGCGTTCGTCACCGGTGAGGTCGTGGACGCCGCCAAGGCGCTCAAGAACTTCGCCAAGGACAACAAGGCGCTCGTCATCAAGGGCGGTGTCATGGACGGCTCACCGCTGTCCGCCACCGAACTCGACAAGATCGCCGATCTCGAGTCCCGCGAGGTCCTGCTCGCGAAGATGGCCGGTGCCCTCAAGGGTAACCAGACCAAGGCCGCCGGCCTGTTCAACGCGCCCGCTTCGCAGCTGGCACGTCTGTTCGCGGCGCTCGAGGACAAGAAAAACTAACCCCACATGCTTCCGGGCCGTCTGACGGCACCGGGACCAACAGAAAGGACGCCACCATGGCGAAGCTCAGCAACGACGAGCTGCTCGAGGCCTTCAAGGAGATGACTCTTCTGGAGCTCTCCGAGTTCGTGAAGCTGTTCGAAGACACCTTCGAGGTCACCGCGGCCGCTCCGGTCGCCGTCGCGGCTGCCGGCGCCCCGGCTGCCGGTGGCGAGGCCGCCGCCGAGCAGGACGAGTTCGACGTCGTCCTCGAGTCGGCCGGCGACAAGAAGATCGGCGTCATCAAGGTCGTGCGCGAGCTCGTGTCGGGCCTGGGCCTCAAGGAGGCCAAGGATCTCGTCGAGTCCGCCCCCAAGGCGATCGTCGAGAAGGTCGACAAGGAGGCCGCCGAGGCCGCCAAGACCAAGCTCGAGGAGGCCGGCGCGACGGTCACCCTCAAGTGATCTGACGC
>NZ_JAALEC010000364.1:0-11336 GCF_014145205.1 Dietzia sp. DQ11-44 | reverse complement strand
ACGGCCCGGCGATATCGCCGGGCCGTCCCTGTCCTATTTGCGTTCCACTCGCCCGTTTCCTCACGCCCGCCTGCCCTCTGGCCGCGAAAACGAAACACTTTTCCACGGGATGTAACAAAGCATGCCTCCGGAGCGGTAGTTTATAGTGACCGTGGCCACAGATGATGGCTGCAGTGAGGAGTGGTGTCGTGGGCGCAGAGGTATCCGTCGAAGGTCTGACCAAGTCCTTCGGAACGCAGGCGATCTGGGAGGACGTCTCGTTCACCCTTCCCGTGGGAGAGGTCAGCGCGCTCCTGGGTCCGTCGGGCACAGGAAAGTCGGTTTTCCTCAAGTCGTTGATCGGCCTGCTCCGTCCAGAGCGCGGCAAGATCATCATCGACGGCACGGACATCCTCCAGTGCACCGTCAAGGAGCTCTACGAGATCCGCAAGCTCTTCGGCGTCCTGTTCCAGGACGGGGCGCTGTTCGGCTCCATGGACCTCTACGACAACGTGGCGTTCCCGTTGCGTGAGCACACCCGCAAGTCCGAGTCCGAGATCCGTAGCATCGTCATGGAGAAGCTCGAGCTCACCGGCCTCACAGGGGCCGAGGGCAAGCTCCCCGCCGAGATCTCCGGAGGGATGCGCAAACGCGCCGGCCTGGCCCGTGCGCTGGTCCTGGACCCGGAGATCATCCTGGTGGACGAGCCGGACTCGGGGCTCGATCCGGTGCGCACCACGTACCTGGCGCAGTCGCTCATCGACATCAACGCGCAGATCGACGCCACCATCCTCATCGTGACGCACAACATCAACCTCGCCCGGACCGTCCCGGACAACCTGGGCATGCTCTACCGCAAGAAGCTCGTGATGTTCGGTCCCCGCGAGGTGCTGCTCACGAGCGAGGAGCCCTCGGTCCGCCAGTTCCTGCGCGGTTCCAAGCTGGGACCGATCGGGATGTCCGAGGAGAAGGACGACGCGCAGATGCGCGAGGAGCAGGCACAGGCGGACGCCGGCCACAACGACGGGTCCCCGGGAGCCGACGAGGTCACGGGTGTCCCGCCACAGATGCAGCCCACCCCGGGCGGCCCCGAGCGCCGGGGTGAGATCCGCCGTGAGAAGCGTGTGGCAGAGATGCTCGACACGCTGCCGGAGGGTGCGCAGCAGGCCATCCGCGAGGAATGGGCCTCTCGCGGTCACGGCAACGGTAAGGTCGCCGCGTCGGCGCCTGCAGGGGCCACCTCGTCGCAGTCGGACGCGGGCTCCAACTCGTCCGGAGTGGACGAGCACTACGGGTCCGACGAGAATTGACGCGTCGACCGAACCGGGGGGATTTGATGGCGGAGAGTACGACCCAGCATCCAGAAGGACGGGCCGGTATGTCACCGGCTGATGTCGGAGGAGGCTTCCGGACCGCGGTGGGCGGGGCCGGCGAGGTATTCCGACTGTTCCTCGACGTGCTACGAGGGGTCTTCAGGCGACCGTTCCAGTTCCGTGAGTTCATAGAGCAGTCCTGGTTCATCGCCTCGGTGACGATCCTCCCGTCGGCACTGGTGGCGATCCCGTTCGGGGCCGTCGTGGCGATGCAGACCGGGTCGCTCGTCCAGCAGCTCGGCGCCGAGGCCTACACGGGGGCCACCGGCGTCCTCGCCGTCGTCCAACAGGGTGCGCCGCTGGTGACCTCACTGCTGATCGCGGGCGCCGCCGGTTCGGCGGTGGCCGCCGACCTCGGTGCCCGGACCATCCGCGAGGAGCTCGACGCGATGCGCGTCCTGGGGATCGACCCCATCCAGAGGCTCGTCGTCCCCCGGGTGCTCGGCATGATGCTCGTCGCGGTGCTCCTGAACGGACTCGTCTCCATCGTCGGGATCTCCGGCGGTTACGTGTTCAACATCATGCTGCAGGGCGGCACACCGGGCGCCTACCTGATGTCGTTCGGTGCCCTCGCCCAGCTGCCCGACTTCATCATGTCCTCGATCAAGGCCCTGATCTTCGGACTCATCGCCGGCGTGGTCGCCTCGTACTGCGGGATGAACCCCAAGGGCGGACCCAAGGGGGTCGGCGACGCCGTCAACCTGGGCGTGGTCCTCACATTCCTCCTGCTGTTCTTCGCCAACCTCATCCTCACGGCGATGTACCTGCAGATCGTTCCCCCGAAGGGGTCGTAATGGCGATCCATACCGATGTCGGACCCACGCGGGCCCGGCTGAGGGCCCTCGTCCGTGGCCCGGTCAACTCGTTCGACTCCCTGGGTGACCAGCTCGCCTTCCACCTGAGGGCTATCCGCTGGATTCCCCAGACGATCGTCCACTACCGGCACGAGGTGTTGCGTCTGATCGCGGAAGTGACCTTCGGCGTCGGCACCCTGGCGGTGCTCGGTGGAACCATCGGCGTCATCGTCATGATGAGCGGGTTCACCGGGGTCGTCGTCGGCCTGCAGGGGTACGCAGCCCTCGACCAGATCGGCAGCTCGGTCCTCACCGGCTTCCTGTCCGCCTACGTCAACACCCGTGAGGTCGCGCCCGTCGTGGCGTCACTCGCCCTGTCCGCAACCGTCGGCTGCGGTTTCACCGCCCAGCTCGGTGCCATGCGGATCTCCGAGGAGATCGACGCCTTGGAGGTCATGGCGATTCCGAGCGTGCCGTACCTCGTCACCACTCGGGTCATCGCCGGGTTCATCGCCGTCATTCCGCTCTACGTCGTGGGTCTGCTCTCGTCATACCTCGCCACGCGGGGAGTCAACACCATGATTCAAGGACAGTCCACAGGGTCGTTCGACCACTACTTCCATCTGTTCCTGCCTCCGGAAGACGTGATCTACTCCTTCATCAAGGTGATCATCTTCGCCTTCGTGCTGGTGATGATCCACTGCTACTACGGCTACACCGCGTCCGGGGGCCCGGCCGGCGTCGGCGTGGCGGTGGGGCGCGCTGTCCGCACCACGATCGTCGTGGTGGCGATCCTGAACTTCTTCGTCGGACTGGCACTTTGGGGCACGACCACGACGGTGCGGGTGGCGGGATGAACGAGCTCTCCGTACTCTCCAAGCGGTTGCTGGCCGCCCTTTTCATCATTATCGTCCTGGCGTTCGTCGGGACCACCATCGCGATCTACAACCGCGCCTTCACCGACTCGGACGGCGTCACCCTGTACACCGACGACATGGCGTTCGCGCTGCCGAACGACGCCGACGTCAAGGCGCGCGGTGTCCTCGTGGGCCGCGTCTCCGGTGTCGAACCCGACGGGGACCGCGTGCAGGTCAACATGGAGTTCGACCCGGCGCTCATCGAACAACTGCCGGCCAACGTCAGTGGCCGCCTGCTCCCCAAGACGTTGTTCGGTGAGCGGTTCGTCGACCTGGGGTTCCCCGATCAGCCCGTGGGGACGCTCGAACCGGGAGCGACCATCGAGCAGGACACCCGCGGCAACGCGATCGAGTTGGGGCGCGTCCTGGACGGGCTACTCCCCGTTCTCGAGGCGGTCCCGCCGGAGAAACTGGCGGGCACGCTCGGCGCGATCAACCAGGCGTTGTCAGGCCGTGGGGACGAGATCGGCGCCAGCCTGGTCGAGATCGGACAGGTGTTCGACGGCATCAACCAGGAGTTGCCCGCTCTGGAATCCGGGCTGGAGGATCTGGCGACATTCTCCCAGACCTATTCCGAGGCGCTGCCTGATCTCATCAACGCTCTGGACGCTCTGCGCACCACCGGCGACACGGTGGTCCAGCGCCGCCCCGACATCGCCGACGGACTGCGGCGGATCAGCGAATCGTCCGAGGTCCTCACCGGTTTCCTCGCCGCTAACCGCAACGACCTCATCTCCCTGGCGGTGGACTCGCGCACCTCCCTGGAGTACCTGGCTGAGTATTCGCCAGCACTGCCGTGCTCGGTGGGGAATTTCATGACACTTCTGGACCGGTCCGATGCCATCCTGGGCGTGGGCACCGAGCACCCCGCCATCCGGGTGACGCTCGAGCTCGTCAATCCCAGAGGGCGTTACGTGCCCAACCAGGACGAGCCGCGGTTCTTCGACACCCGCGGTCCCCGCTGTTACGACCCGGCGCAGGAGCCGTTCTACTTCGGTGGGGCCCCCGGCGGGGCGATCGCCGACGGGAGCTACCAGATCCCCACCCGCAATCCGGGGCCCGCGTTCATCCCGACTCTGCCCAATCCGCTTCTCCGGGACGGGCCGGTTCCGGCACTCCGTAACCGTGGCTCGGTTCCCCCGGCTCCCGGGCGGGCGGTGCCCGAGCAGCCCAATATGCCGTTTCCGTCAACCGTGACCGCGGGTCAGGACACCGACGTGGTGGCTATGGCCTACGCCGGCTCGCCGCTGGAGACCGACACCGTCCGAACCGTCCTGGGGGTCGCGTCCTCGCGCGGCGCGCAGGAGATCCCTGCCTGGATCGGCCAGATCGGCGCCCCGGCGCTTCGCGGAACGGAGGTCGGTTTCCGATGAACGCCAAACTGAAGGCCCTATTCCGTGGCGGCCTGCTGGGGTCATTCGTCAAACTGGTGGTCTTCATCGTGGTCACAGTGCTGCTCAGTTCGGTCCTCGCCGTGACCATCAGGGGCGGCACCCGGGCGGAAGGTACGGAGTACTCTGCGATCTTCTCCGACGTGACCATGCTGGAGGAGGGCGACGACGTCCGGATAGCCGGCGTCGTGGTGGGCAACATCACCGGGATGGAGATCCACGAACGCGACCTGGCTAAGGTGGACTTCACCCTGGCCGGCGACCGCACGCTGCCGGCCAACGTGCACCTGGCACTGCGGTTCCGGAACATGATCGGCCAGCGGTACCTGAACATCTCCCGGGAGCCCGGACCCGTCCAATCGGCCCTGGAGGAAGGGAGCACGATCGGAATCGAGAAGACCTCGCCCGCGGTCGATCTCACGGCGCTGTTCAACGGTTTCCGCCCGCTCTTCACGACCCTGCAGCCGGAGGACGTCAACGCGCTCGCCGACTCGCTGGTGCGGGTACTGCAAGGGGAGGGCGGCACCGTGACGAGCCTGGTCCGCCAGACTGGTGAGCTGACCAACCACCTGGCCGATCGGGATCAGGTGATCGGCGAAGTCATCGACAACCTCACCCGGGTCCTCGAGACCATCAACGAGCGGGACGTGCAGTTCCAGCAGCTCGTGGTGACCACCAGGCAACTCGTCGAGGGACTCGCCGACGAGCGCGACGCTATCGGCAGTTCGCTCGACTCGATGGCGGATCTGACCTCGTCGGCGGAGAACATCGTCACCGCCACGCGGCCCGCCGTGACGGATTCGCTCGACCACCTCAAGGTGGTCACCGACCAGATCACGACGAACCGCGACACGCTCAGCGAGGTTCTCATCAACCTGCCGCGCAAGACCGACAACCTCATCAGGATGGGTTCGTTCGGGTCCTGGCTCCAGTTCTATCTCTGTGGACTCGACGTGGTGCACGGCCCAGGCACCAACGTGCCCAACCTTCTTCCGAGCGGCGGTCCCACGATCAATCAGCCGGTGTACACGAACGTCGCGCCCCGGTGCCACGCAGGGGGAATCCCATGAGCAAGCGCAGTGCGAACGAGCCGAGGTTCAGCAACGCCACCATCGGAGCGATCGGGGTCCTGGTGATCCTCGCCCTGACCGCCGTGTCGTTCAGACTCGACGCGCTACCGATCGTCGGGGCGGGACCCAAATACACAGCCTACTTTTCCGAGGCCGCCGGGCTAGCGGACGGTAGCGAGGTCCGCGTGGCCGGCGTCAAGGTTGGCGTCGTGACCGACGTGGCGCTCGACGGCGACAAGGTGGCCGTGGGCTTCCGGGTCAAGGACGCCTGGCTGGGTGACGACACCCGGGCGAGCATCCAGCTCAAGACCGTGCTCGGCCAGAAGTACCTCGCGCTCACGCCGGCGGGAACCGGGGAACTCGACACGTCGGAGCCGATCCCGCTTGAGCGGACGGTGGCCCCGTACGACGTGGTCACAGCTTTCTCCTCCGCAGCGGAGACGCTCGACGAGATCGATGACGCCAAATTGGCAGCGAGCCTGGACACACTCACCGATGCGATGCAGGCGTCGCCCGAGGAGTTCCGGGGCGCGGTCGACGGCATGGCGCGTCTGTCGCAGACCGTGTCCAGCCGGGACGCCGAATTGCGGAACCTACTCGAGGCCACGCGTACGAGCTCCCAGATCGTGGCGGACCGTAATGACGACTTCCGGCGCCTGATCATCGGCACCGGACAGTTGTTGGGCGAACTCAACGACCGCGCCGAGAGTCTCAAGCTGGTGTTGGCCTCCACGCGCGGACTGTCGATCGAACTCCGCCGGTTCGTCGCGGAGAACGAGGCCGAGTTCAAGCCGACCCTGGATAGTCTCGACTCCGCCCTGGCGGTGTTGACCGACCACGAGGAAGAGCTGAGGGCATCCATCCACAACCTCGGGCCCTTCTATCGGCTGTACTCCAACATTCTGGGCTCGGGCAGATGGTTCGACACCGTGGTCACCAACCTCGTCCCGCCGGGTATTCCTGAGCCGCCCTTCTATCCCGGCGCCCGCGCGCCGGCCAGACAGAGTGGGATCAACTGATGCACAAGAAGATGCCGTACTCGTTCGTCGGGCTGCTGCTCGTCGTCGTCGTGGCCGCCGTGACTGTGATTTTCCTCGCCGTCACGGGGTTCGGACGCACCAGCATCACCGCCACCTTCCCGACAGCCGTCGGAATATCGGAGGGCTCCGATGTCCGGATCCTGGGGGTCACGGTGGGTTCCGTCGACAAGGTGACCCCGATGGGGGAGACCGTCGAGGTCGAGTTCCACGTCCGCCGGGGCGTGGACGTCCCGGCGGACGCCAAGGCGGTCCAGGTGACGCCCTCGGTCGTCCCTGACCGTAACGTCCAACTACTGCCCGCCTACTCAGGCGGCCCCAAGATGGAATCGGGCGCGCACATCCCCCTCGAGCGGACCGCGACACCGGTCGAGGTGGACAAGCTCTACGCCTCGGTGGAGGAACTGACCGATGCTCTCGGCCCGGAGGGTGCCAACAAGGACGGCGCTCTCGACCGGTTCGTCACCGCGTCCGCGGACACGCTCGGAGGCAACGGTGCCGCACTCGGGCGGTCGATCGACGAGTTGTCGCAGGCCGCGACGACGCTGGCGGATTCGAGTCAGGACATCAGCGAGACCGTGGTCAATCTGCAGTCGTTCGTCACGATGCTCGCGCAGAACGATGCCCAGGTGAGGCAGTTCAACTCCCAGATGTCGACCTTCAACCAGACTGTCGCTGGTCAGCGCGAGGACCTCCAGGGCGCCCTCGCCGAACTGAGCTACGCCCTCGCGGACGTCGCGCGTGTCGTGCGGGACAACCAGGACGTGATCCGCAGCAATGCGGACCGTTTGGTGAGACTCAGTCAGATCACCGCGGACCAGAGGGGCGACATCGAGGAGATCCTCAAGACTGCTCCGTTGGCTCTGTCCAACCTCCTCGGCGCCTACGACCCCGAGGCCGGGCTGTTGTCCTTACGTCTCGGCATCCCGGAGTTGCAGGACCCGGCCGGCGTCCTGTGCCAGCTCATGACACTTGGCCGCCTGAACCCCGGGGACCAGATGCTGGCCGAACTCGACAACCTCCGGCGCGCCGATATCGAGGCCTGCGAGGCTCTCGCGCCGCAGCGCAACGCCGATCTACAAGCGTCGAACCCGGATCTGCCGTTGGGCATCCTCGCTGGCGAGATGAATCAGTCTGTCCCGGTTCCCGGGACGGTCCAGGGCAATCGCGGGTGGCCGATGACGCCCGCCTCGGAAGGGGGACGGGGATGATCCGGCCGACCACGCCCATCCTCGGTCGCGCCGTCCGCGCGGTCGGTGCCAGCGCGCTCGTGGCCGCCGTCGCGGCGGGGTGCTCGTTGAATCTGGAGGACTACACTCTGCCGGGTGGCGCGGACCTGGGTGAGGACCCCATGCACGTGGCCGTCCGCTTCGACGATGTGTTGGACCTGGTCCTGCAGTCGTCGGTCAAGGTCAATGGTCTTGACGCCGGTCGCGTGTCCGGTATCTCGCTGGCGGAGGACGGGTGGACCGCAGAGGTGGACATCGTCCTCCGCGGCGACATGGAGCTCCCCGCCAACGTCGAGGCCTCGATCCAGCAGACCAATCTCCTTGGCGAGAAGTTCGTGCAGCTCAGCCCGCCGGAGGACGAGCCGCCCACCGGAGAGCTGTCCGGCGGTGACGTCATCGCCAGTTCGGACACCCGCACGGCTACCGACATCGAGCAGGTTCTCGGCGCGCTGTCGCTGTTGCTCAACGGCGGCGGCGTGGACCAACTGCAACCGATCGTGGCCGAACTGCGCAAGGCCACCGACGGCCGCGAGGAGGATCTCACCCGGACCCTGCGATCGGCGGAGGAGCTCATCGGGGGCCTGAACCGGCAGCGCGACAGCATCACCGAAGCCCTCGAGGGCGTGAACCTCATGACGTCGCGTGCCAACGATCAGCGCCAGCAGATCGAGGCGGCGCTCGACGAGCTGCCCGCCGGGGTGGCGGTGCTCGAGGAGCAGCGCTCGCAGTTCGTGGAGATGCTGCGCCGGGTCGACACACTGGGCCAGGTCGGCTCGGAAGTCCTGCTCACCAGCAGGGAGGACCTCATCGCCGACCTGCGGGCGCTGCGCCCTGTGCTGCAGTCCCTCGGCGAGTCGACTCCGGAGCTCATCGAACTGATCGGTTTCGTCCCCACCTTCCCGTTCCCGGACTCGTCTATCCCGGCGACCGTCGGCGGCGCGGCCAACATCTTTCTCTCCGTGGACGCGACGATCTCTGAGACGCTCCGGAATCTGGGGGCGAATCAGGGCGAACCGGTGGTTCGCCGTCCGAACACCACGAGCGGGCCCTACGTCGTGGACCCGCAGAACCCGTGGGTCGGCGACAACGGCCCGGACCGGCGGACGACCATCGTGCTGCCGCTCCTGCCGGTCCCGCCGGTCATGGACCGGGCGGTGGTGCCCAAGCCCGCACCAGGAGTCTCGGAGTTCTCCGAGAACTACCTGCCCGAACCAGGAGAGCCAGGAAACCGATGAGCAAGACACTCCGCACCCAGCTCATCGCCTTCTGTGTGATCGCCGCGGTCGGGATCACCTATGTAGGTGCCAACTACGTTCGCTTACCTTCGCTGTTCGGGATCGGCCAGTACCAGGTCTATCTGGACCTACCCGAGACCGGCGGGGTGTTCACCAACGCGGCCGTCAACTACCGCGGCACGGCGATCGGACGGGTGGGCGAGCTCTCGCTCACCGACGACGGTGTGCGAGTCGAGCTCGACCTCGACTCGAGCGCCCCCGACGTCCCGGCGGACACCGAGGCCGTGGTCGCCAACCGCTCCGCCATCGGAGAGCAGTACGTGGACTTGCGACCCAACAGCAGCTCGGCGCCGTATCTCGAGGACGGGGACGTGGTCTCCGCCGGACGTGAGGCGTTGCCGGTACCCGTCGAGAACCTGTTGGCCTCCGTCGACGACCTTTCCCGATCGGTCCCCTTGGACGATCTCGAGGTGACCGTCGATGAACTCGGCAAGGCGTTCCAGGGCCGGGGACCCCAACTGGAGCGACTCTCGGACTCCCTCATCCGGATTTCCGAGTCCGGTATCCGCACCATGCCGCAGTTGCAGACGCTGATCCGCGACGGGGCGACCGTCCTGGAGACGCAGGCCGACCAGTCCGGCGAGATCGTCAGTTTCTCCCGCGATCTCAGGACGGTCACCGAGGCGTTGCGTGACTCGGACTCCGACCTGGAACGGCTGATCACCACGGGACCGGAGTTCGCCGACGAGACCCGCTATCTGGTGGAGAACTCCGGCGCCCCGCTCTCTGGAGCCGTGCGGAACCTGTCGGCGACGATGAAGACAATAGATCCACTGGCGCCGTCGTTCAAGGTGCTCCTGCAGCTGTTGCCGGCACTGGCCGCCGGCGGGATGTCCGTCGCTCCTGGGGACGGGACCATCCACTTCGGTCTGTCCCTCGAGACGAACAACCCACCAGCGTGTACGCAGGGGTACGAAGGTACGTGGGAGATCATCGACCAGATGAAGGCGCAGGACCCGTCCTTCGACTGGCAGGAACAGAACTTCCCGCCCAACTACGACGCGCAGTGCACCGTGCCCTTCGGCAGCCCCACCGCGGTCCGCGGTGCCGACCGGGTGGAGTACGCGCACCCGGACATGCCGCAGCCGTGGGACACCAAGCCCAAGATCGACCCCGACAAGGCCAACCTGTCCGTGGCGGCCACGCAGCTCGCGGTCCTGCAGGGGCTGATTCCCCGGTGACCGCGCGGCCGGGCGGCGACTCGGCGGACGGCGGGTCCGGTAGCGTCGCCGCCATGAGTTCGCAGGGAACGGAGGGGGGCGCGCGCCGCCCCGCGGGGACGGGGACCGTGCCGAGATGGCTGGTGGTCCTCGCGGCGATCATCCTCGTGGCGGGGCTGGCGACGTTGGGGGTGTTCGGGGTGCGTTACGCCCAGGCGCGGTCGGCACAGGAGGTGGCGTCCGAGCGCGAGGCGGCCGCCGACGTCGCCGCCCAGGTGATCATCAACGCGTTCAGCTTCGACCACCGGAACGTCGACGATTCGCTGGAGCAGCTGGCAGAGGCCTCGACCGGCGAGTTCCTCACCGAGCAGGAGCAGTGGGCCGACGATGTGCGGACGCGCGTCGTGGAGCAGAAGGCGGTCACCACGGCCACGGTCTCGCACACCGCTGTCGAGACCCTGGACCTCGAGGCCGGCGACGCCGCCGTCCTGGTGGTGTTCACCGCCCACTCCGAGCGGGAGGGCCAGGATGACATCACCGGCCGTCAGGCGATGCGCGTGGACCTGACGCGAGAGGACGGCACCTGGAAGGCCGACGCGGTCAACCAGGTGGGCGTGACGGTCCCGGTGGGCGAGTCCAGCCGGTCCGTGCAGGAACTCGACGCGCCGGAGGAACAGGACGACCCGGCCACAGAGGAGGAGTCGACCCCCGCGCCGACCACCTCCGCCGGACGATGACGAAGGACGACAGTCGCTGATGCCACCGATCAAGAGAACCCAGAAGTCGGTCAATCCGGCGCCCCGTAGGCGGCTGGCCGGACACGCCGGACAGACCCGACCCGAGGGCGGGACCGCCACGGACCCCACGTCGTGGGACGCACGAGACGACGAGGTGGGCGGCGACGGAACCGGGGCGGGTCGCGGGGAACGGCGTGCCGGCCGTCGGCCCGGTGGTCGCACGATCGCGTACTCCGCCATCGCGACGGGGCTGGCCGCCGGGGCCATCGGGGCGTTCCTGGCGACGGAACCCGGGGTCGACGTGGACAACAGGGCGTTCGTTGACCGGGAGGCCACCGAGGAGGTCCTCTCGGC
>NZ_JAALEC010000363.1:0-12577 GCF_014145205.1 Dietzia sp. DQ11-44 | reverse complement strand
GACCAACGTCCAGCGGCTCGTGGCGATCGATCACGAGACCCTCGACGAGTATCACGATTCCCTGGGGGAATTCCTCACCCCGAAGCTCGTCAACGAGTTGGACGAGAACTGGCCCGCGTTGCGTGACAGCTACGAGCAGTCCGCGACGAGCGTCGACGCAGAGGTCCGCGAGGCCGGTCTCGCCTACCTGCAGGGCGACAAGGCCGAGGTGTTGCTGGTCCAGGATGTGTCGATGACCAGGGACGGCGCGGCTGCGGGAAGTACCAGCGGCACCTATCTCGTCGGTCTGGACAGGATCGACGGCGTGTGGAAACTGTCGAGGATCCCGGATCTGCCCTCCTGACGAGGACTGGTCGGGAACCGATCCGGCAACCGACCGTGCCAGATCCTTGACGAAAGTGCTTTCACCCGTCACCCTTTAGGGGCATGGGGCGAGTGCCGTAGAGGTTGAGTGCGACACGGTCCGGGTGCGACGTCCCGACTGGGAGCCGATGAGGCGAGAGCCACGAGGGCAACCAGCGCAGCGACGGACGACGCGCCCGACATAGAACAGCCTCCGGGGTCGCCCCTGTCGACGGCTGGACTTCCGCGCCGCTATCGACTAGATTAGGTCGTTGCGCTGGCTGCTATTTGCACTCTCGTCCGTCCGTGACGGCTCGTCCCCGGTCCCACCGGGTGTTTTCCGAGTCCTCGATCGGGTCGGATCTGGGTGGATACCCGTCGGCGGACCGCTCGCAGATACATCTGTGGTCACCGCCCGTGGTGATCACGTGAGGTGCTGGAAGGACCCATCTTGGCAGTCTCCCGCCAGACCAAGTCAGTTTCCACCGTTCCCGGTGCGCCCCGGAGGGTCTCGTTCGCGAAACTCTCCGAGCCGTTGCCGGTCCCGGGACTGCTCGACCTCCAGACGGAGTCGTTCGAGTGGTTCATCGGGTCGGAGGAGTGGCAGAAGAGGGCCGCGTCACGCGGCGTCACGAACCTCGAGGGAGGCCTGGAGTCGATCCTCAGGGAGATCTCCCCGATCGAGGACTTCTCCGGATCCATGTCGCTCTCGTTCTCGGATTCGTACTTCGAAGAGGTCAAGGCCTCCATGGAGGACTGCCGCGAGAAGGACCGCACCTACGAGGCGCCCCTGTTCGTCACCGCCGAGTTCGAGAACACCGAGACGGGCGAGATCAAGTCGCAGACCGTCTTCATGGGTGACTTCCCGATGATGACGGACAAGGGCACGTTCATCATCAACGGCACCGAGCGCGTCGTCGTCTCGCAGCTCGTCCGCTCGCCGGGCGTGTACTTCGACCGGAGCCGCGACAAGTCCACGGAGCGCGACGTCCACTCCGTCAAGGTCATCCCGTCGCGTGGCGCGTGGCTCGAGTTCGACGTGGACAAGCGCGACACGGTCGGTGTGCGCATCGACCGCAAGCGCCGCCAGTCCGTGACCGTGCTGCTCAAGGCGCTCGGCTGGACCACCACCGAGATCAAGGAGCGCTACGGCTTCTCCGAGATCATGATGTCCACGCTCGAGAAGGACACGGTCGAGGACACGGACCAGGCCCTGCTCGAGATCTACCGCAAGCTGCGTCCGGGCGAGCCGCCGACCCGCGAGTCCGCGGAGGCGCTGCTGGAGAACCTGTTCTTCAAGGAGAAGCGCTACGACCTGGCCCGCGTCGGCCGCTACAAGGTCAACCGCAAGCTCGGTCTGCCGGATCCCGAGGGTGACGACACCACCACGCTCACGCGTGAGGACATCGCCGCCACCATCGAGTACCTCGTGCGCCTCCACGCGGGCGAGAGCTCGATGCAGGTCGCCGGTGGCCGCGAGGTCCCGGTCGACGTCGACGACATCGACCACTTCGGCAACCGTCGTCTGCGTACCGTCGGCGAGCTCATCCAGAACCAGGTCCGCGTGGGCCTGTCCCGGATGGAGCGTGTGGTCCGCGAGCGGATGACCACGCAGGACTCCGAGGCGATCACCCCGCAGTCGCTGATCAACATCCGGCCCATCACCGCCGCGCTCAAGGAGTTCTTCGGAACCTCCCAGATGTCGCAGTTCATGGACCAGAACAACCCGCTGTCGGGCCTGACCCACAAGCGGCGCCTGTCGGCCCTGGGCCCCGGTGGCCTCTCCCGCGAGCGCGCCGGCCTCGAGGTGCGCGACGTGCACGCCTCGCACTACGGCCGCATGTGCCCGATCGAGACCCCCGAGGGTCCGAACATCGGTCTGATCGGCTCGCTCTCGGTCTACGCCCGGGTCAACCCGTTCGGCTTCATCGAGACCCCGTACCGCCGGGTCGTCGACGGCGCCGTCACCGACCAGGTGGACTACCTGACCGCCGACGAGGAGGACCGCCACGTCGTGGCGCAGGCCAACTCGGAGATCGACGCGGACGGCAGGTTCGTCGAGGACCGCGTCCTCGTGCGCAAGAAGCACGGTGACGTCGAGGTCGTCGCGGGTACGGACGTCGACTACATGGACGTCTCGCCGCGGCAGATGGTCTCCGTCGCCACCGCGATGATCCCGTTCCTCGAGCACGACGACGCCAACCGCGCCCTGATGGGTGCGAACATGCAGCGCCAGTCGGTCCCGCTCGTGCGTTCCGAGGCGCCGCTCGTCGGCACCGGCATGGAGCTGCGCGCGGCCGTGGACGCGGGCGACGTCGTCGTCAACACCCGTGCGGGCATGGTGGAGGAGGTCTCGGCCGACTTCATCACCGTCATGGACGACGACGGTGGTCGTCAGACCTACCGTCTGGCCAAGTTCGCGCGGTCCAACCAGGGCACCTGCTCCAACCAGAAGCCGATCGTGGACGAGGGGATGCGCGTCGAGGCCGGCCAGGTCCTCGCCGACGGACCCTGCACCGAGAACGGTGAGATGGCGCTGGGCAAGAACCTGCTCGTGGCGATCATGCCGTGGGAGGGCCACAACTACGAGGATGCGATCATCCTCTCGCAGCGCCTGGTGGAGGAGGACGTGCTGACGTCCATCCACATCGAGGAGCACGAGATCGACGCCCGCGACACCAAGCTGGGCGCCGAGGAGATCACCCGTGACATCCCCAACGTCTCCGACGAGGTCCTCGCGGACCTGGACGACCGTGGCATCGTGCGCATCGGCGCCGAGGTCCGTGACGGCGATGTGCTGGTCGGCAAGGTCACGCCCAAGGGCGAGACCGAGCTCACCCCGGAGGAGCGCCTGCTGCGCGCCATCTTCGGTGAGAAGGCCCGCGAGGTGCGCGACACGTCGCTGAAGGTGCCCCACGGTGAGTCCGGGAAGGTGATCGGCGTCCGCGTGTTCTCGCGTGACGACGACGACGACCTGCCCCCCGGCGTCAACGAGTTGGTCCGCGTCTACGTGGCGCAGAAGCGCAAGATCCAGGACGGCGACAAGCTCGCCGGCCGCCACGGCAACAAGGGCGTCATCGGCAAGATCCTCCCCGCCGAGGACATGCCGTTCATGCCCGACGGCACGCCCGTGGACATCATCCTCAACACGCACGGCGTCCCGCGTCGTATGAACATCGGTCAGATCATGGAGACCCACCTCGGCTGGCTGGCCAAGGCGGGCTGGGAGGTGCCCCGCGAGGCGGACGGTTCCCTCCCCGAGTGGGCGACCAAGCTGCCGGAGGAGATCTACAGCGTCGAGGCCGGCACCAACACGGCGACCCCCGTCTTCGACGGTGCGGCGGACACGGAGATCACCGGCCTGCTCGGCTGCACCCTCCCGAACCGTGACGGCGAGCGGATGGTCGAGGCCGACGGCAAGGCGACCCTGATCGACGGTCGGTCGGGTGAGCCCTTCCCGTACCCGGTGTCCGTGGGGTACATGTACATCCTCAAGCTGCACCACCTGGTGGACGACAAGATCCACGCCCGTTCCACGGGTCCGTACTCGATGATCACCCAGCAGCCGCTCGGCGGTAAGGCCCAGTTCGGTGGCCAGCGTTTCGGTGAGATGGAGTGCTGGGCGATGCAGGCCTATGGTGCCGCGTACACGCTCCAGGAGCTGCTCACGATCAAGTCCGACGACGTCGTGGGTCGCGTGAAGGTGTACGAGGCGATCGTCAAGGGCGAGAACATCCCGGAGCCCGGGATCCCGGAGTCGTTCAAGGTCCTGCTCAAGGAGCTGCAGTCGCTGTGCCTCAACGTCGAGGTGCTCTCCAGCGACGGCCAGGCGGTCTCCCTGGGCGAGGGCGCCGAGGACGACGACCTCGACCGCACCGCCGCGAACCTGGGGATCAATCTCTCCCGCGACGAGTCCTCGGCGGCAGACGAGCTGGCGCAGTAGGCGCCGGGGGCGTGCACCATCGGCGCCCCGCATCCGACTAATTCAGTTCCACCACGGCGGGCCCCACACCGGCCCCACCCCGCGAGGGGCCCGCCACCATCCCATACGGGAAAGGACGCCTACGTGCAGGACGTCAACTACTTCGACGAGCTGGTCATCAGCCTCGCGACCGCGGAGAACATCCGCAACTGGTCCTATGGCGAGGTCAAGAAGCCCGAGACCATCAACTACCGCACCCTCAAGCCGGAGAAGGAGGGCCTGTTCTGCGAGAAGATCTTCGGCCCCACCCGGGACTGGGAGTGCTACTGCGGCAAGTACAAGCGCGTGCGCTTCAAGGGCATCATCTGTGAGCGCTGTGGCGTCGAGGTGACCCGTGCCAAGGTGCGTCGTGAGCGGATGGGCCACATCGAGCTGGCCGCGCCCGTCACGCACATCTGGTACTTCAAGGGCGTCCCGTCGCGGCTCGGCTACCTGCTGGACCTCGCGCCCAAGGACCTCGACAAGATCATCTACTTCGCGGCCTACGTCATCACCGGCGTGGACAAGGACCTGCGCCACAACGAGCTCAGCACCCTCGAGGCGCAGATCCTCGAGGAGCGCAAGATCATCGAGGACGAGCGGGACTCGGACATCGAGGCGCGCGCCAAGAAGCTCGAGGCCGACCTGGCCGAGCTGGAGGCCGAGGGCGCCAAGGCCGACCAGCGCCGCAAGGTCAAGGACGGCGGCGAGAAGGAGATGAAGAAGATCCGCGAGTCGGCCCAGCGCGAGCTGGACCGTCTCGAGGAGATCTGGACCACCTTCACCAAGCTCGAGATCAACCAGATCATCGTGGACGAGGGCATCTACCGCGAGCTTGAGGACCGCTTCGGCGAGTACTTCGAGGGCGGCATGGGTGCCGAGGCGATCCAGTCGTTGCTGGAGAACTTCGACCTCGCGACCGAGGCCGAGAACCTCCGCGACATCATCCGCAACGGCAAGGGTCAGAAGAAGATCCGCGCCCTCAAGCGACTCAAGGTCGTCTCCGCGTTCCTGCGGTCCGGGAACCACCCGGCCGCGATGGTGCTCGGGGCCGTCCCGGTGATCCCGCCGGAGCTGCGTCCGATGGTCCAGCTCGACGGTGGGCGCTTCGCCACCTCGGACCTCAACGACCTCTACCGTCGCGTGATCAACCGCAACAACCGCCTCAAGCGACTGATGGACCTCGGTGCCCCCGAGATCATCGTCAACAACGAGAAGCGGATGCTGCAGGAGTCCGTGGACGCGCTGTTCGACAACGGTCGTCGTGGCCGGCCCGTCACGGGCCCGGGCAACCGTCCGCTCAAGTCGCTCTCGGACCTCCTCAAGGGCAAGCAGGGCCGGTTCCGTCAGAACCTGCTCGGTAAGCGCGTCGACTACTCGGGTCGTTCCGTGATCGTCGTGGGCCCGCAGCTCCAGCTGCACCAGTGTGGACTGCCCAAGCTCATGGCGCTCGAGCTGTTCAAGCCGTTCGTCATGAAGCGTCTGGTGGACCTCAACCACGCCCAGAACATCAAGTCCGCCAAGCGGATGGTCGAGCGTCAGCGCGACCAGGTGTGGGACGTCCTCGAAGAGGTCATCGCCGAGCACCCGGTGATGCTCAACCGCGCACCCACCCTGCACCGCCTCGGCATCCAGGCCTTCGAGCCGCAGCTCGTCGAGGGCAAGGCCATCCAGCTGCACCCGCTGGTGTGTGAGGCCTTCAACGCCGACTTCGACGGTGACCAGATGGCCGTGCACCTCCCGCTGTCCGCGGAGGCGCAGGCCGAGGCCCGCATCCTCATGCTGGCCTCGAACAACATCCTGTCGCCGGCGTCGGGCCGCCCGCTCGCCATGCCGCGTCTGGACATGGTGACGGGCCTGTACTACCTGACCCGCCTCGACGAGGGCGCCATCGGTGCCTACGTCCCGGCGGCGGAGGACGCCCCGGCCACCGGCGTGTACTCGAACCCGTCCGAGGCCATCATGGCCGTCGATCTGAAGGTGCTGGACATCCACGCGCCGATCCGGGTGCGGATGTCGCAGCAGCGGCCCCCCGCCGAGATCGAGGCGGAGCTGTTCCCCGAGGGCTGGACCCCCGGCCAGGAGTGGATCGCGGAGACCACGCTGGGCCGCGTCATGTTCAACGAGCTGCTCCCGGCGGACTACCCGTTCGTCAACGAGCAGATGCCCAAGAAGCGCCAGGCCGTCATCATCAACGACCTGGCCGAGCGCTACCCGATGATCGTCGTGGCGCAGACGGTGGACAAGCTCAAGGACACCGGTTTCTACTGGGCCACCCGCTCGGGCGTCACCATCGCGATGTCCGATGTGCTGGTCCCGCCGGCCAAGAAGGAGATCCTCGCCTCGTACGACGCCAAGGCGGCGCGACTCGAGTCGCAGTTCGGGCTGGGCAAGATCACCGACGAGGAGCGCAAGAGCGACCTGGTCAAGCTCTGGCAGGAGGCCACCGACGAGATCGGTCAGGCCATGGAGGCCAACTACCCGGACTCCAACCCGATCCCGACGATCGTCAAGTCCGGCGCGGCGGGCAACATGACCCAGATCCGTGCGCTCGCGGGCATGAAGGGCCTGGTGACGCGTCCGAACGGCGAGTTCATCCCGCAGCCCATCAAGTCCTCGTTCCGCGAGGGCCTGACGGTGCTCGAGTACTTCATGAACACGCACGGTGCGCGTAAGGGTCTGGCCGACACCGCGCTGCGTACGGCCGACTCGGGTTACCTCACGCGTCGTCTCGTCGACGTCTCCCAGGACGTCATCGTCCGCGAGACGGACTGTGGCACGAGCAAGGGCATCGAGACGGTCATCGCCCGCCGCGAGGTGGACGCGCACGGCGTCGAGACCGGCGTGCTCTCCCGGGACGAGCACGTCGAGACCTCGACGTTCGCCCGTACCCTCGCGGAGGACGCCGTCGACGCCTCCGGCGCGGTCGTCGTGGCCGCCGGCACCGACCTCGGTGACCCGACGATCGAGGCGCTCATCGCCGCGGGAGTGGAGAAGGTCAAGGTCCGCTCGGTCCTCACCTGCACCACGGGCACGGGAGTCTGCGCCACCTGCTACGGCCGTTCCATGGCGACCGGCCTGCTGGTCGACATCGGCGAGGCCGTGGGCATCGTCGCCGCCCAGTCGATCGGTGAGCCGGGCACGCAGCTGACCATGCGCACGTTCCACCAGGGTGGCGTCGGTGACGACATCACCGGTGGTCTGCCGCGTGTGCAGGAGCTCTTCGAGGCACGCGTGCCCAAGGGCAAGGCGCCGATCGCCGAGGAGGCGGGCCGGATCCGTCTCGAGGAGGAGGAGCGTTTCTACACGATCACGATCGTGCCGGACAACGGTGCGGAAGAGATCGTGTACGAGAAGCTGTCCAAGCGTCAGGGCCTCGCGCACATCATCCTCGAGGACGGGTCGTCCCGTCCGATCGTCGACGGCGACCACCTGGAGCGGGGTCAGGCCCTGCTCGAGGGGCCGGCGGACCCGCACGAGGTGCTGGCGATCCTCGGCCCGAACGGTGTCCAGAAGTTCCTCGTCGACGAGGTGCAGAAGGTCTACCGCGCACAGGGTGTGTCGATCCACGACAAGCACCTCGAGGTCATCGTCCGCCAGATGATGCGTCGCGTCGCGATCAACGAGTCCAACAGCACCGAGTTCCTGCCCGGTGCGCTGGTCGAGCGCGCGGAGCTCACGGCGGAGAACCGTCGCGTGCTCACCGAGGGCGGCTCGCCGGCCTCGGCGCGCCCGGTCCTCATGGGTATCACCAAGGCCTCGCTGGCCACGGACTCGTGGCTCTCGGCGGCCTCCTTCCAGGAGACCACCCGCGTGCTCACCGACGCCGCCATCAACCGGCGTTCGGACAAGCTCGTGGGCCTCAAGGAGAACGTCATCATCGGTAAGCTCATCCCGGCGGGTACCGGCATCAACCGGTACCGCAACTCGACGGTCGAGCCCACCGAGGAGGCCCGCGCGGCCGCCTACTCCATCCCGGACTACGGCGACGGCTTCTACGGTCCCGAGGACGGGTTCGGCGACGCCACCGGCGCGTCGGTCCGCCTGGACGACCTGGGTTACTGACCCGACCCGTCGGGTCGGTCACCGGCCGACCCGAACGAACACCGGACCCCCGGGCGCCCCGAGCGCCCGGGGGTCCGGTGCGTCGGCCCGGCCGTGTCGTCGCTGGCCGCGAACGTGTTCTAGACTTGCTCGATGTGCCCTGAGCCGCCGCGGTCCTCGCGGGCGGTCCGGGGCCGGATGACCGGAAGGGGGCGATCGAGAAGTGCGGATCGCACTGCTCTCGTACAGGAGCAAGCCACACGGCGGCGGGCAGGGCGTCTACGTCCGTCACCTGAGCCGTGAGCTGGCCGCACTCGGCCACACCGTCGAGGTGTTCTCCGGTCAGCCGTACCCGGAGCTCGACCCGGGGCCCACGCTCACCAGGGTGCCGAGCCTGGACCTGTACAACGACGCCGACCCGTTCCGCACGCCGCACCCGCGTGAGATCCGCGACAGGATCGACCTCCTCGAGGTGGCCACCATGTGGACCGCCGGCTTCCCGGAGCCGCGCACCTTCAGCCTGCGCGCGGCGCGGGCGCTCACGCCGCGGTTGGCCGACTTCGACGTGGTGCACGACAACCAGTGCCTCGGCAGCGGCCTGTTGACGCTCGAGGAGGCCGGGTTCCCGGTGGTCGCCACGGTGCACCACCCGATCACCCGGGACCGGGACCTCGCCATGAAAGAGGCCCCGCTGCGCAAGAAGCTCACGACCTGGCGCTGGTTCGGGTTCCTGGGTATGCAGATCCGGGTGTCCCGGAAGCTCGAGGAGATCATCACCGTCTCCAGCAACTCGGCCGAGGACATCGCCTCCGACTTCGGGGTGGACCCGGAGCGGATCGTGACGATCCCGCTCGGTGTGGACACCGACCGCTTCCACGACCGCCGCGACCGCGAGCCCGGACGCCTGGTCTGCGTGGCCAGCGCCGACCAGCCGCTCAAGGGCGTCCCCATCCTGTTGCGGGCGCTGGCGAAGGTCCGCGAGGAGCATCCCGGGGTGCGGCTCACCCTGATCTCCAAGCTCAAGCGGAAGGGGGAGGCCTCCAGGCTGCTGGACTCCCTCGGCCTGCGCGACGCGGTGGACCTGGTGTCGGGGGTCGACGACGACGAGTTGGCCGAGCTCGTGGGCACCGCCGAGATCTCGGTGGTCCCGAGCATGTACGAGGGCTTCTCGCTCCCCGCGGTCGAGGCCATGTCCAGCGGGTGTGCGGTGGTGGCCAGCCGCGCGGGTGCGCTGCCGGAGGTCGTGGGCACCGATGACTCGGCCGCCCGACTGGTCGCACCCGGCGACGTCGACGAGCTCGCCCGCCAGATCAGCGCGCTGCTGTCCGATCCGCTCGAGCGTCGACGACTCTCGCAGGGTGGGCGGGAGCGTGTGATGGAGCGCTACAGCTGGGCCGCCGTGGCCAGGAGGACCGTCGAGGTCTACGAGACGGCGATCGCCAGGGTCCGGGGCGAGACGCTCCCGGACCTGACCGTCGGTCCGGTCATCGGGCCGGACCAGACAGAGATTGACGAGCACGTCACCGACGACGTGCCCGAGGTGCTCCCGGGTTCCGGGGAGTACGACATCCGTGAGCAGGAGGACGCCGCATGCTGACCGCCGATTTCGCCCGTCTCGGGGTCACTCCCGGCATGCGAGCCATCGACGTGGGAGCCGGCCTCGGCCGACACACCTTCGAGCTGTACCGCCGCGGGGCCGACGTGACCGCCTTCGACCAGAACGCGGACGAGATGCGGCAGGTGACCGAGATGCTCGCCGCGATGGAGGCCGAGGGTGAGGGCCTGCCGGAGTCCAGGGGCGAGGCGGTGACCGGCGACGCGCTGAACATGCCCTACGAGGACGGCACCTTCGATCTGGTGCTCATCTCCGAGGTGCTCGAGCACGTCCCGGAGGACACCCGGGCGATCGCCGAGTTGGTGCGGATCCTCAAGCCGGGTGGGGTCGCCGCGGTGACCGTGCCGCGTGAGTGGCCGGAGAAGCTGTGCTGGAAGCTCTCGGACGCCTACCACTCCAACCCGGGCGGGCACTGCCGCATCTACACCGCCGAGGAACTGGGCTTCAAGCTCCGCGCCGCCGGCCTGGAGGTCACCGGCACCGGGTACGCGCACGCGCTGCACGCCCCCTACTGGTGGCTCAAGTGCGCCGTGGGTACGGAGAACGACGACCACCCGCTGCCCAAGGCCTATCACAAGCTTCTGGTGTGGGACCTGATGAAGGGCCCCTGGGTCACCCGGACCGCCGAGAAGCTGCTCAACCCGGTGATGGGCAAGTCCATCGTGTTCTACCTACGCAAGCCCGCGGAGGCCTGATCGTCCGTGCTCACCACCAACTCCGGCGTAGACCGGTCCCGTCCCGTCCCCAGCGTCCCGGGGGTCCTCGACGCCGACGCGGTGCGGGCCACCGGCGAGTGGATCGCCTCCGTGCAGCGACCGAACGGTGAGATCCCGTGGTTCACGGGCGGGCACACCGACCCGTGGGATCACGTGGAGTCGGCCATGGGCCTGTCGGTGGCCGGCCAGTGGGAGGCCGCCGAGAAGGCGTACGGGTTCCTGCGCGACACCCAGCGCGGTGACGGCTCCTGGCCGGTGCGGTGGCAGGACGGCGTGATCGTCGACGCGGACACCGACTCCAACTTCTGCGCCTACGTCGCGGTCGGGGTGTGGCACCACCACCTCGTCACCGCCCGGCCGGGATTCCTGGAGTCCATGTGGCCGACGGTGCGCAGGGCGCTCGACCTGGTCCTGACGTTCCAGGGCCCGGACGGTCAGATGTGGTGGGGTGCCGGTGAGGAGGGCTTCTGTGAGGAGGCGCTCATCACCGGTTCGTCGAGCGTCCACCACGCCCTGCGGTGTGGCGTGGCGATCGCCGAGGAGCTCGGGGGGACGGCCCCGGACTGGGACGCCGCCGCCGACTCCCTCGGACACGCCCTGCGGGCGCACCCCGAGTTGTTCACGCCCAAGACGGAGTTCTCGATGGACTGGTACTACCCGGTCCTCGGTGGGGTGATGGTGGGGGATCAGGCCCAGGACAGGCTGGACTCGCTCTGGGACCGGTTCGTCGTCGACGGCCTGGGTATCCGGTGTGTGGACCACCGGCCCTGGGTCACCGGTGCCGAGACGTGCGAGCTCGTACTCGCGCTCGAGGCCGCCGGGCGGCACGAGCAGGCGCTCCAGCAGTTCACCAACATGCAGCACCTGCGGGACACCGACGGCTCCTACTGGACCGGACTGGTCTTCGCCGACGGCAAGCGCTGGCCGGTGGAGCTGAGCACGTGGACCGGAGCGGTCATGCTGCTCGCGGCGGACGCCCTGTCGCGCACCACTCCGGGCAACGAGATCTTCCGCTACGTCTCGGACCACACCATGCAGCGGTTGCACCTCGCACCGGGTGATCCCGCCGACTGCGCCCCGGGCGAGGAGTGCCCGCCCATCGCGGCCGCCGTGCGCTAGTCTGTCGGGAACTGCCGCTGGACACCTGTCTGGTCAGGTGTCGGCCGGCGGCCCGACCGCACGAGGAGCGCCCATGGAATTCGGACTCACCCTGTTCACCAGCGATCGGGGGATCCGGCCGACCACGGCCGCCGTGGCCGCGGAGAACGCCGGGTTCTCGGCCTTCTACGTCCCCGAGCACACCCACATCCCGGTCCGGCGCGAGGCCGCGCATCCGGGCACCGGTGGGGCCGAGCTGCCCGACGAGCGCTACAGCCGCACGCTCGACCCGTGGGTCGCGCTCGCCGCGGTGTCCTCGGTCACCTCGACGATCCGCCTCGGCACGGCCGTCGCGATCCCGGTCGAGAGCGACCCGATCACCCTGGCCAAGACCATCGCCTCGGTCGACCACCTCTCGGGTGGCCGCACGGTGCTGGGGGTGGGGTACGGCTGGAACCTCGACGAGATGGCGGACCACAACGTCCCGCCCTCGCTGCGCCGCACCATGCTGCGCGAGTACCTCGAGGCCATGCGGGAACTGTGGAGCCGGGACGAGGCCGAGTACCACGGGCGGTTCGTGGACTTCGGTCCCAGCTGGGCCTGGCCCAAGACCGTCCAGGCGGGTGGTCCCCGCACCCTCGTCGGCGCCGCGGGCAACGAGAAGAACTTCAAGTGGATCTGCCGCAGCGCCGACGGCTGGATGACCACCCCGATCTCCCAGGACATCGCGGGAAGCGTCCGGCAGTTGCGGGAGCTGTGGGCGGAGGCCGGTCGCGAGGGGGAGCCGTACATCGTGGTGCT
>NZ_JAALEC010000362.1:0-5118 GCF_014145205.1 Dietzia sp. DQ11-44 | reverse complement strand
TGGCCCCGCCGCGCCGGTACCGTCGGCGGTATGACCTCCGCCTCCGCCTCGGACACCCCCGTCGTCGTCATCACCGGAGCCGGGGGCGGCCTCGGTGCCGCCACGGCCGCGCTCTACTCCGGCCGCGGGTGGCACGTCGTCGCCGCCGACCTCAGCGCACCCCCGGGCGGCGCGGGGATCACGCCCGTGGCGGTCGACGTGACCGACTCCGTGTCGCTCCGGGCGCTCGCCGATCGGGTCCGCGCGGACCACGGCCGCCTGGACGCGGTGGTCACCTTCGCCGGGATCCTGGGGATCGGGCCGCTCGCCGAGACCGACCCCGAGCGGGTCCAGCAGGTGCTCGACGTGAACGTCATGGGGACCGTCCGCACCGTGCACGCGATGTTCGACCTGCTCCGCGCGAGTAGCGGACGGGTGGTCCTCATCAGCTCGGAGACCGGCCCCCAGCACGGGATGCCGATGAACGGCGCCTACGCCATGAGCAAGCACGCCGTCGAGGCCTACGGGGACTCCCTGCGGCGCGAGCTCATGTTCCTCGGCCTCGACGTGGTGCTCATCCAACCGGGCCCGTTCCGCACGGGGATGACCGCCTCGATCCGGCGGCGCTTCCAGGAGTCGACGCTCCCGGGCTCGCCCTTCGCCGCCATGGCCGCCGTGATGGGGGAGATGGCGGCGGGGGAGGACGACAAGGCCACCGATCCCCGGGTCCTGGCGGAGGCCGTCTGGACCGCCGGGACCACCGCCCGGCCCCGTCACCGCTACGCCGTGAAGTGGGACCTCGGCCGCAGGCTCCTGGACCACCTCCCCGTCCCGGTGGTGGACAGGGCGCTCACGCTGGCACTGGGCGGCAGGATCAACGCCAAGCGGCTCGAACTGCGGCGCGAGGCGGCGGACACCCTCAGCGCCGCCGACGCGGAGGTGCGGCCGTGAGCAACCTCGACGCCCGTCCGGAGGAGATCGAGTGCGAGGCGGGCGGATCGCCCGGTGGACCCGAACCCGGGGGCGCCGCGGTGGAGATCATCACCTCCCGTGACGTCCCGCTCGGCGGGCCGCGGGCGATGACGGTCAGGCGGACGCTCCCGCAGCGACAGCGCTCCCTGATCGGCGCCTGGTGCTTCGTCGACCACTACGGGCCCGACGACGTCTCGGCCACCGGCGGCATGGACGTGCCCTCGCATCCGCACACCGGACTCCAGACCGTCAGCTGGCTCTTCGAGGGCAACGTGACCCACCACGACTCCGGTGATAACCACGCGGTGGTCCGGCCCGGCGAGGTCAACCTCATGACCTCCGGGGCGGGCATCTGCCACACCGAGGTCTCCACCCAGGACACGGGTGTGCTGCACGGGGTGCAACTGTGGACGGCGCTCCCCGAGCGGGACCGTGAGAGCACCGGCCGACGGTTCGAGCACCATGTCCCCGAGGCGGTGGAGTACGAGGGCGGATCCGCCCTGGTCTTCATCGGGTCGCTGCTGGGCTCGTCGTCGTCGGTCACCACGTTCACCCCCCTGCTCGGCGCGGAGCTCCGCCTGGATCCCGGCGCCCGGCTCACCCTCGACGTGGACCCGGAATTCGAGCACGGACTCCTGGTGGACGCCGGCGACATCACGCTCGAGGGCGTGACCGTCGCACCCGCCCAGCTGGGCTACACCGGTGTCGGCGAGACCACCCTGACCATCCACAACACCGGATCCACCCCGGCGCGGATGATCCTCATCGGCGGTACGCCGTTCGGTGAGGAGATCGTGATGTGGTGGAACTTCATCGGTCGCGGCCACGACGAGATCGTGCGCTACCGGCAGGAGTGGGAGGACGGGTCGGACCGCTTCGGCCGGGTCGACGGCTACATCGGGAGGAACCCCGACGGGCTCACCCGCCTCCCCGCGCCCACCCTGCCCGGCAGCGTGCTCACGCCGAGGGCGAACCCGGCCGCGCGGGCGCGGGCCGGGGAGGAGGTCTGATCGTGGGTGTCCCGCAGCTGGACCGTGCCCAGCGTGAGGTCTACAAGCAGCTCGTCCGCACGGCGGTCGCCTCCCGGGAGGCGTCCACCGGTGCCGGGCTGGAGGAGTCGCTGCTCGAGCTGGTCAACATCCGTGTCTCCCAGCTCAACGGCTGCGCGGCCTGCCTGGCCACGCACGTGCCGGCCGCCCGGAAGGCAGGGGTCTCGCAGGAGCGACTGGACCTGCTCCCGGCGTGGCGGGACATCGACGAGTTCGGCGATCCCGAACGGGCCGCTCTCCGTCTGGCGGAGACGCTCACGCGCCTGGACAGCGTCGACGAGCGCGGGGCGGCCACGGCCGCCGCCGCCGAGCACTTCGACGAGGACCAGCTCTCCGCGCTCGAGTGGTCGATCGTGTTGATCAACGCCTTCAACCGGGTCTCGATCGCCAGCGACCACCGGGTGCGCATCGAGGACTGATCCCGGGCCCGGGCGGGGTGCCGGGCCAGCGCCGGGAGCACGGGAGCCGCATCGGGACTACCGTGGGCGCTGTGAGCGAGAAGCCGGACGTCCAGACCCTCGGCGAACTGCGCGCCGCGGGGTACACCAGCCGCAGCCTGCGCGAGGAGATGCGCGAGAACCTCCTGGCGGGCCTGGCCGCGGGCCGCGATCCCTGGCCGGGGATGCACGGATTCGACTCCACGGTCATCCCGCAACTGGAGCGGGCGATCATCGCGGGCCACGACATCGTCCTGCTGGGCGAGCGCGGACAGGGCAAGACCCGCCTGCTGCGCACCCTGGTGGGACTGCTCGACGAGTGGTCGCCCGTCGTCGAGGGATCCGAGCTCGGGGAGGACCCGCTCGCGCCGATCACCACGGAGACGCGGGACCGGGTCACCAGGGAGGGGGACGCCCTGCCCATCGGCTGGCGACACCGGACCGAGCGGTACGTCGAGAAGCTCTCCACCCCGGACACCTCCGTGGCGGACATGATCGGCGACGTCGACCCCATGCGGGTGGCCGAGGGACGGCGCCTGGGCGACCCGGAGACCATCCACTACGGACTGGTGCCCCGCGCCAACCGCGGCATCGTGGCGCTCAACGAGCTCCCCGACCTGGCGGAGCGCATCCAGGTGGCCCTGCTCAACGTCATGGAGGAGCGGGACGTCCAGATCCGGGGTTACGTGCTCCGGTTGCCCCTCGACGTGCTGGTGGTGGCCTCGGCCAACCCGGAGGACTACACCAACCGCGGCCGGATCATCACCCCGCTCAAGGATCGTTTCGGCGCCGAGATCCGCACGCACTACCCGTTGGACCTGTCCGACGAGATCGAGGTCGTGCGGCAGGAGGCGGACCTCACGGCGGAGGTCCCGGACGCCCTGATGGAGCTGCTCGCCCGGTTCACCCGCGAACTGCGGACGTCGGACTCGGTCAACCAGGCCTCCGGCGTGTCCGCGCGCTTCGCGATAGCCGGCGCCGAGACCGTCGCGGCGGCGGCCAGGCGTCGCGCCGCCGTCCGCGGGACCGACGACCCCGGCGAGGCGGTGGCGAGGCTGGTCGACGTCGACGCCGCCGTGGACGTGCTCCGCGGGAAGATCGAGTTCGAGCCGGGGGAGGAGGGCCGCGAGCCGGAGATCCTCCGCTACCTCCTGCGCAGTGCCACCGTCGACGTGGTGCGCGAGATGTTCCGCGGTCTCGACCTGGCCCCGCTCGTGGAGGCGTTCGACGGCTCGGTGACCCTGACGACCGGCGCCAGCGTGACCGCGGCGGAGTTCCTCGAGGCCCTGCCCGAGCTCTCCGAGCCGGGCCTGTACGACCAGATCGCCGAACGCGCGGGCGCCACGACGGTGGGGCAGCGGGCCGGGGCGATCGAGTTCGCGCTGGAGGGGCTCTACCTCTCGCGGCGTCTGTCCAAGGAGACCGGGGACGGCGCCGCCGTCTACGGCTGACACCCCGCGGTGGCCGTACCCGCCGACCGGCCGATGAGGTCGACGGTGAGGGCCGGGACGCCGCCGGAGCAGGAGGTACGCGATGTCGCGAGATGAACCCCGCGCGCGGTACGGCCGCTACGTCGGCGGCCCCGACCCGCTCGCGCCCCCTCTCGATTTGTCCGAGGCGCTCGACGCGGTGTCCGACGGGGTGATGTCCGGATACTCGCCCGAGCAGTCGATGCGCGAGTTCCTGCGTCGGGGAGGGCGAGGCCAGACCGGTCTCGACGACCTGGCCGGCAGGGTGCAGCGCCGTCGCCGTGAACTACTCGAGCGAGGCCACCTGGGCGGGACCCTGGAGGAGGTGTCCGAGCTCCTGGACAAGGCCCTGCTGGCCGAGCGCGGGCAGCTCGCCCGGGACACGCAGATGGACCCGATGGATCGCACCCTGCGCGAGATGACGATCGAGAACCTCCCGGACTCCCCGGCCGCGGCGGTCGGGGAGCTGGCCGACTACGACTGGGCCTCCACCGATGCCCGCGAGGCCTACCGCCGGATCCAGGACCTCCTCGGGGCGGAGGCGCTCGAGTCGCGGTTCGCCGGCATGAAACAGGCCCTGGAGAACGCGACCGACGACGACCGGGCGGCGGTGTCGGAGATGCTCGCCGACCTCACCGAGTTGCTCGACAAGCACGCTCGCGGGCAGGACACCCCCGAGGACTTCGAGCGCTTCATGGACAAGCACTCCGACTCCTTCCCGGAGCAACCCGCCGACATCGACGAGCTCATCGACGTCCTGGCCAGGCGCGCGGCGGCCGCGCAACGCATGATGCGGTCGATGACGCCGGAGCAGCGGGAGGAGCTGATGGCGCTCTCGCAGCAGGCGTTCGGCTCGCCGGAACTCATGGAGCAGCTCGGGCGCCTCGACGGCCTGCTCCAGTCGCTCCGGCCCGGCGAGGACTGGGACGGCTCCGCGGACTTCTCCGGCGAGGAGGGGCTGGGATTCTCCGAGGGCGCGGCGGCCATGGCCGAACTCGGCGACCTGGACCGTCTCGCCGAGCAGCTGGCGCGGGGCGGTGAGGGCTCGCCCCTGTCCGAACTGGACCTCGAGGCCGTGGCCCGTCACCTCGGTGGCGAGGCCGCCGTCTCCCTGCGCACGCTGGCGCGGCTCGAGCAGTCGATGCGCGAGTCGGGGTACCTGAGCAGGCGCCCCGACGGCGACCTGAGGCTGTCCCCGGCCGCCCTGCGCAA
>NZ_JAALEC010000361.1:0-3982 GCF_014145205.1 Dietzia sp. DQ11-44 | reverse complement strand
CTCCAGACCGACGCCGCTGGTCGCCCCCGTGATGAGCCACGTCTGGCCGGTCAGGTCTGGGATGTGGGCCCTGGTGGGCCAGTCGCAGGGAGCGGGGGCCGCACTGGTCACCGCCACCCGGGCCACCGAGCTGGGGGCGCCCTCGGGGCTGGACTTCCGGGGCGTCGTGGCCACCGGCGCGCCGGCCAACCTCGAGCACATCTTCCAGTGGGGCGGGCCGGGCTTCCCCCCGGTGTCGCTGCCCACCGGCCTCAACCTCTACGCCTTCTACATCCTCGCCGGCCTGCGTGACCAGCACCCCGAGTTCGAGCTCGACCGGTTCCTCACCCCGCGGGGCCGTGAGATGGTCGACTCCGCCGAGCAGCTCTGTTACGAGGACATGCGCGCGGCGGTGGGCGATTTCCAGATCTCCCAGGCGCTCACCCGGCCGGTCAGGGACATCCCGGACGTCTTCGGCCATCTCCAGCGGTACATGGGGACCCCGGCCACCGGGTACGACCGCCCGGTCTTCCTGGGCCAGGGCCTGCTCGACCTGGACGTGCCCGCGCCCTCCGCGCTGTCCCTCGCGGCGGAGATGACCCTGAACCGCCAGCCACTCGAGTTGCACGTCTATCCGGACAGGGACCACAGCGGGACGGTCTATGCGGCGACGCCGGACGCCACCGCGTTCCTGAACCGGGTGATGGGCTGAGCAGAATCCCGCAGTTGGACACGCCGTCAACATGCCGTTCCACATCGGGCGCGGCAGGAGCCGGTCGACGCCACATCAACGATGTGACGTAATCCACAATCGTTACCTACTTGTCACATGAGAATTTCCGAGTAGAGTCCTCGCCATCGCCGCGCGGGGATGTTCAGGGACTCCCCGCGCGGCTGACTTAATTTCGACGCCGCCCGCATTTCGGCCGAGGCGCCCGACTCTAGAACGTGTTCTAGTATCGTGACTCCCATGAGCTCTCTCGACTTCGAGTCCACCAGCAGGACCCTCACCGCCGGCCGCTTCGAGCTGCACTTCCACGAGGCGGGGGAGCAGAGCGTGACCGAGCCGGAGAGCACGGTCCCGGTCCTGTTCCTCCACGGTTCCGGCCCGGGCGTCACCGCGTGGTCCAACTTCTCCGGCAACTTCCCCGTCTTCGCCGAGCGATTCCACACGATCCTGCTGGACATGCCGGGCTTCGGCAGGAGCTCGGACCTGGAGTGGGAGAAGGCCTACCCCCTGATCGCCGCCGAGGCGATCGACGCGTTCTGTGAGGCCAAGGGCATCGAGAAGGTCGACATCATCGGCAACTCGATGGGCGGCAACGTCGCCTGCGAGACCGCCCTGGCCCACCCCGGCCGCGTCCGCAAAATGGCGCTCATGGGCCCCGGCGGCCTGGCGGCACCGCTGTTCACCCCCGAGCCCAGCGAGGGCTCGCGGCGCCTGTTCGACTTCCTGGCCTCGCCCTCCGACGAGTCCATGGCCGCGTGGGTCGACACGATGGTGGGCAACAAGAAGGTCGTCTCCGACGAGCTGATCCGCGCGCGGACCGAGGCCGCCACCGCCCCGGGGGCCGTCGAGCGGATGTACGCCATCTTCGGATCGATCCTCAAGCCCGAGAACGCCTACACGCCGCTCTACGCGCGGGCCTCCCAAATCCGCCAGGAGACGCTGCTCATCTGGGGCCGCGACGACCGCATGCTGCCCTACGAGCAGGCGCACTTCGCGTTCCGGCAGCTCCCCCGCGCCGAGCTCCACGCCTTCTCGCGCTGCGGGCACTGGGCGATGATCGAACAGAAGGACAAGTTCGAGCGCCTGGTGATCGACTTCCTGCTCAACTGACCCGCTAGCCTCGGGGCATGAGCGAGTCGCCGCAGCCCGACCAGCCCGCCGCGGAACAGCCCTCTGCGGAACAGCCCACCGTGGATCCGCGCACCGGCGAGGACCTGTCCTGGAAGAGCACCCCGGTCGCGATCGTCCTGCTCGACCGTCCCGCACCAGGCCACGCCGAGGTCGGCGACCTCCTCGCCGAGATCTTCGAGGGCTCCTACGAGGTCGATCCCGGGACGGACGACGATCCCGCGACCGGCGTGTCGGTCGAGGACGTCACGGTCGTCGCCACCCCGCTCGACCTCCCGGTGGCCGACGGCGAGGCGTCCCGCTACACCGAGAACCTGGCCATCTGGAACGGCGGGGAGAGCGTGGTGGACACGCATCGCTCCCAGGTCGTCGTGGCCGCCTTCCGCCTCGGCCCGACAGGCGACGACGGCGAACCGGGCGAACCCGAGTACCTGGACCCCAGGCTCGAGACGCTCCGGTGCGAACTCGCGGTGGCCACGGTGGCCGCCGCCCTGACCGCCCTGCCCGGCGCGATCGCGGTGAGCGTGGGCGGCGCGGCCACCACCCTGCCGGCCGGCCCCTACCGCGATCTCGTCGCCGGCAACCCGCTCCCGGTGCCCGCCCTCGTCGGGGTGCGGGCGGGCATGCAGTCCGAGACCACCTCGTGCGTCTACACCAGCGGGCTCGGGCGCTTCGGCCGACTGGACATGGAACGGCTCGACGTCGCCGGGCCCCCGGGCGCCCTCTACGGGCAGATGTGCGACCTGGTCGCGTACTCGCTGGGCTCGGGCACCGTGTTCCAGCCCGGCCAGGCCCTCGAGGTGGGCGGGCCGCAGCCCCTGCTCACCAGCGTCGAGACCTCCCCGTTCACCGGGCAGCAGGTCCTGCGTCTCACGCCCGGCTGAGCACGGACCCGGCGTCAGGGTCGCCGGTTGGTGGTCCGCTCCACCACCAACCGCGTGGTGGCCGCCAACTGGAACGGCCGGACGACGGGCTCGATGCGACTGGTGAGCCGTTCCTTCTTGAGCCTGGCGATCACGCTGCGGACCAGCTCGGGCAGGGGAGTGCCCGAATGGTCGACCAGCGGGTAGATGCGGACCTCCGGGGCGACCCTCGCCATCTCGACGATCGCGTCGACATGGTCGGCCGTGCTCATCCTGTCCGCATAGGTGAACAGAAGGTGGGAGCACAGGACGAGGTCGGCCGAGTCGGAGGCCAGGGGTAGATCCGGGAGAGCGCCGGCGACGTACCTCCCGGGCGCGACCTCGAGGTCGGCGAGCATCGACTCCGCCGCGGTCCGGCGGACGGATTCGTGACCGACCACGCCGCCCCGGACGTCCCAGTCGTAGTCGAGGTCCCGGGAGTGGAAGTGGGCCAGGGATCGATCCAGGTCCGCCAGGACCCGTTCCCGCAGGTCGCCGCCACCGAGCGCGTACTGCGGATCCACCGCGATCGCGTCCCCGCCCGCCGCGCAGATCTCCGCCACCGCGCTGGCCGCCCCGCCCGGGCAGTCGACGATCCGCCCACCCAGGTCCGCGTCGTCGAGGCTGAACATGTCGGTGTACTCCGCCAGCGAGCGCGCGCTCACCAGGACGTCCGATTCCGACAGCGGTAGGTGGATGGTTCGGGGACTTGCGGTCACCTGGACGTTCTCCTCGATCAGGTCGGGATGGGCCGGTCTCGGCCGTGGTCCTCGCTGGGCCGAACCGTGGTCCGGTGTGGACCGTGCTCCCGACTGATGATCGGCCCACCCGTTCCCGGTGGGTCCGTGACGCGCGTCCTACGCCGAGGCGGGGTGGGCGAGGTGAGCGGCGCGGATCCACCGGGGTTCGCATCGCCAACACATGAGCACGTCGTTCTGCACGGCGTCACGGTAACAGCGCCCTCCGACACCGGCCACCGATTCGACACCGGTGCACCGAACCCTGACGTCCGGCCCGGAAGTGACGTGCCCCACCACTAGAACGGACACACGTTATAGTTTTGTCCACCGCGGCATGCGCGCAGAGTCGTTCCGCCAGCACCGATACTGGAGTACACGTGGGATCACCGTCACCGGACCGGGCCGCCACCCGCGGCCTGTCCCCTCTCGCCGGGGCGCTCGCGCTCGGACTGGTCGTGGCCCTGGCTCCGGCTCTCGCGACCGGCGCGGCCCCGGAGGCCGCC
>NZ_JAALEC010000360.1:0-7782 GCF_014145205.1 Dietzia sp. DQ11-44 | reverse complement strand
TCCCGCCGTGTAGATCCCGGGCTCGACGGAGAACACCATGCCCTCCGCCAGCACGGTGTCGGCCCCGGGCGCGACGAACGGGGGCTCGTGCAGCCCCAGACCGATCCCGTGTCCGGTGCGGTGGATGAACAACTCCCCGAGCCCCG
Organism: Dietzia sp. DQ11-44; assembly: GCF_014145205.1. Lineage (NCBI taxonomy): Bacteria > Bacillati > Actinomycetota > Actinomycetes > Mycobacteriales > Dietziaceae > Dietzia > Dietzia sp. DQ11-44. The sequence goes on along the minus strand of NZ_JAALEC010000360.1, from coordinate 7,636 downwards.
CGGCCGCGAGGTGTTCGCGGGCCGCGGCGTCGACCTCGCCGATCGCGACGCCAGGGCGCACCGCCTCCCGGGCCAGACGCTGCGCCTCCTGCAGCACCGCGTACGCCTCGGCGATCCCGGGGTCGGGCGCCCCCATCGAGTACGTGCGGGTGCAATCCGAGTGGTACCCGCTCTCGAGTGGCCCGCCGATGTCCACCACGACGATGTCCCCCGGTTCGATCACGCGGTCTGAGACCCCGTGGTGCGGGTCGGCGCCGTTGGGCCCCGAGCCGACGATCACGAACTCGGCGTGTGTGAGCCCCTCCTGCACGATCGCGGCGGAGATCAGCTCACCCACCTGCTCCTCGCTACGACCGACCTCGAGGAACTCACCCATCCGCGCGTGGACCGCGTCGATACGGCGGGCGGCCTCGGCGAGCTGGTCGAGCTCGTGCGGCGTCTTGACGGCCCGCACGTGGTCGATCACCTCCGAGGCCAGGATCACCTCACCGTCGACACCCAGCTGGAGTGGGACGAGATGCAGCGCGGGCAGCGCGGTCGAGACGGCGATCCGGCCCCACACCGTGCCCGCGACCAGAGGGACCGCGTCCGTACCGTCCGCCCAGGGATGGATCTCCGCGCCCACCCGGGCGGCGGCCCGGCGGGTGACACCGGTGAGCTCGAGCGCAGGGAGCACGAGGAGGGGCGTTCCGTCCCCGACGGGCACGACGAGGGCCGTGAGCCGCTCGTGGGACTCCATGCGTTCGCCGGTGAGGTAAGCCATGTCCTCGCCCGAGTACACCACCACGTGATCGATCCCGAGCTCGCGCGCGCGATCACGCACCGCCGTCAGTCGCCGGGCGTGGGTGTCCGAGGGGCCGGTGCTCATCCCCCCACCCTAGGTCGTCGGGCGTCGCGGGCGCCCGCCGTCCGCTCCCGGCGGACCACTGTCACCTCGCCCTCTCACGGGGAGGACTATTCTGACGACAGGTCGATACCCGGCCCACACTCGACCCGAGGAGGCGCGGTGTCCCAGGGCCCGCTCATGGTTCTCGACAGTGCCGGCCTGTGGTTCCGCGCGTTCCACTCGGTACCGGAGAAGATCACCGGACCCGACGGCGCACCGGCCAACGCGGTGCGTGGATTCTGCGACATGGTGTCGGTGCTCCTCGAGGAGTACTCGCCGTCCGGACTGGTGGCGGCCCTGGACCGCGAGTGGCGCCCCGACTGGCGTGTGGGGTTGGTTCCGTCGTACAAGGCCCACCGTGTCGGGGACGACGGCGGGGAGGACGCGCCCGCCTCACTCCACCCGCAGGTCGGCGCGATACGGGAGATCCTCACCGCCGCGGGTATCACGCAGGCGTCCGCCGCCGACGCCGAAGCCGACGACGTCCTGGCAGAACTTGCCGCGCGTGATCGCGAGGTGCTGGTGGTGACCGGCGACCGCGACCTGTTCCAGCTGGCGTCGGCGACCACCACGGTCGTGTACGTGGGGGCGGGGATGAAGAAGCGACTCGCGTACACCCCCGAGGTCGTCGCGGAGCGCTTCGATCTTCCCCTCGGCGACGACGCGCGCGTGTACGCCGACTACGCGGTACTCGTCGGTGACGCCTCCGACGGCCTGCCGGGGGTGGCGGGGATCGGCACCAAGACCGCGGCCTCCCTCGTGCGGGAGTACGGGGGCCTCGACGGCATCGTGGAGGCCGCCGAGGACGACGGATCTGGTCTCACCGCCCGGCAGCGGAAGGCGGTTCTCGAGGCCGCCGACTATCTGACCGCCGCCCGCGGAGTGGTCCGTCTGCGGGGTCGCGGGTTCGAGCTCGAGTTCGAGGGTGATACCGACGGCCGGCGCGGACACGTGGACCGGGCGCGGTTGGACGCCCTCGGTGAGGCCACGGGACAGGCGCGTGCGATCGGGCGTCTGGAGAAGGCGGCCTCGGTCCTGGACCCGGCCTGAGAGCCGTCGCCGGTCCCCTGCAGGCCCGGGGCCGGTCATCTCCCGCGCCGGAAATCACCAGCGCCAGTCATCGATAAGAGCGTTCCGCACACCCTCTTCTCGGACGATGTGTGCGGAACGCTCTTCGCGATGGAGGGATGGCGCGACTGCGCGAGGGAGGGATGGCGCGACGGGGGTCAGACCGTGTGGTCGAGTACGACCCCGCGACGTAGGGACCCCACGGCCGACCGTGCCGTCCGCGCGAGATCGGGCTCGGCGACCTGCCCGACCTGGGCCAGGACGTCCACGACCAGCCGCGCGGAGCGAACGAAGTCCCCGGCGGTGAGTTCCACGCCCTCCTGCCACGAGGCGGCGAGGATCGACGACAGCGCGCCACCCGACACCCAGTGGTGCAGGACCGGTGCGAGCCCCGCGTCCAGATCCGGGGTCGAGGGCAGCTGGTGAGCCTTCTCGGTCGCGGCGACGTCGGCGGCGACGAGTTCGGTCTCGGCGAGGGCCGCGCGCAGCAGTTCGTCGGAGGGTTCTCGGACCACCGCGTCACTGCGGGGGTGGGCCACGACGGTGGCGATCACCGCCGCCAACCCGGCCGGGTCCAGCCCGGCCCACACGCCGCGTCGGAGACACTCGGCCACGAACAGGTCCTGCTCGGTGTGCACACCCGCGAGAAGGCGGCCGGCGTCCGTGGCGCGGATCTCGCCCTCCCGGTCCTCCAGGTAACCCAGGTGCTCCAGCAGACCGACGATCCTCCGGAAACGGCGGGCCAGGGAGTCGGAGTCGGATTCCACCTCGGCGGTGAGCTCAGCCACGTCCGCCGCTGCCCGGGCCCAGCGTTCGTGGAGACGTGCCAGCCTGTCGATCCGCGGGTCGTCGTGGAGGGGGTGTTGGCGCACGGCGCGGCGCGCCGCGGCGATCCGCGGGTCCTTGCGGACGGGCTTGCCGCCGGCGTTCTTCATCCGACCTCGGGCCTTACCCCGGAGCCCCTCCATCCGATGGACCAGCGCCCGCTTGGCCCGCCCGTCGAGCTTGCGTCGGCCGCGGGGCAGATCGACCCTCCCCACCGGGACGGGGGGTGCCGCGAAGTCCTGCTGGCGCAGCCAGCCGGTCCAGCCGGTGTCGGTCAGGCACAGCAGTGCCGGGTCGGCGGGGATATCGGTGCGGACCTGCAGCACCGTGGCGACCATGCCGAACCGTTTGCGGCCCACGGTGATCACCGAACCCGCGGTCTGTTTGAGCATCGCCGCACGGACGGAGTCCAGCCGGTCCTCCCGGGTCGCCTTCTCGGTGGACTTCTCCAGTCGGCCGAGGTCCGCACGGAGCGACATGTACTCGTCGAGCTGCCGGTCTCCGCCGGCGCCCTCGAGATCGGCCCGGATTCGGTCCCTCTCATCGGTCCTGCGTTCCACCGCCCGGGACCGGGACACCAGCGTGCGGTCGGTCTGGAACTGCGCGAACGACCTGCCGATCAGCGAGGTGGCCTCCGCCACGCCGAGTTGCTCCACGAGGTTGACGGCCATGGAGTAGTCGGGTGTGAACGCACTGCGCAGTGGGAATCGCGGGGTGTCGACCAGTGCGGACAGCGCGTCCAGGTCGAGGTCCGGCTGGTCCAGCACCACCGCGGTGCCCTTGGTGTCGATCCCCCGCCTCCCGGCGCGCCCGGTGATCTGCGAGTACTCCGCGGAGGTGAGCATGGCGTGGGTGTCGCCGTTGAACTTGGTGGTCTTCTCCAGGACGACCGCGCGGGCCGGCATGTGGATTCCCAGGGCGAGGGTCTCGGTGGCGAACACCACCTTGATCAGACCCGCCGAGAACAACTCCTCCACGATGGTCCGGAACAGCGGCAGCATCCCCGCGTGGTGGGCCGCGATGCCGCTGACCAGCCCGGCCCTGAAGGCGGTGAAGTCGAGCGCGTCCAGGTCATGTCGGGGCACCTGTGCGCATGCGGCGTCGACGTGCGAGGCGATCCGCCGGGACTCCTCCCCGGTGGTCAGCCGCAACCGGGCCCGCCGCATCTGCGAGACCGCCCCGTCGCAGCCCGCCCGGGAGAACACGAAGTAGATCGCGGGCAGCAGATGGTCGTCGTCGAGCTTCTCGATGACGTCCTGGCGCCGCGCCCATTGCGCTCGGGGCCGGGCCGCGACCCGCTCGTCGTGATATCCGCCTCGGGTGCGCCGCCGTTGGTCGGCCGCCGCGCGGACCGGGATCAGATCCCCGTCCGTGTAGAGCATGTGTGCGAGCGGAACGGGCCTCAGCTCGGAGAGCACCACGGCGGTGTCCCCCCGGATCTCGCTGATCCAGTCCCCCAGCTCGTCGGTGTTGCTCAGCGTCGCCGACAGGCCCACCAGTCGAACCGCCGGATCGAGGGTGAGGATGATCTCCTCCCACACCACCCCTCGCGACCGATCACCCAGGTAGTGGATCTCGTCCATGACCACACAGTCCAGGTCGTGCAGGGCGGAGGAGCCGGAATAGATCATGTTCCGGAGGACCTCGGTGGTCATCACCACCACCGGGGCGTCGGCGTCGATCGAGTGGTCCCCGGTGAGCAGCCCCACGTTCTCGGGCCCGAACCGATGACGGAACTGCCGGAACTTCTGATTGCTCAGCGCCTTGACGGGCGTGGTGTAGAAGCACCTGCCGCCGCCGGACAACGCCCGGAGGGCCGCGTACTCCCCGATGAGCGTCTTGCCCGAGCCGGTGGGCGCCGAGACGAGCAGATTGCGGCCGGCGTCGAGCGCGGTGAACGCCTCCAGCTGGAACGGGTCCGGGTCGAAGCCCTCCGTCTGCAGGAACGATTCGAGCAGCGTGCCCGAATCGTGGGGCTCAGAGCGTGTCGTCATACATCGCCCCACCCGACGGCGCCTGGAGGGGCCGGGCACCACCGAGTGGCTCGGGTGCGGACAGCGGGCCGGTGGACCGGACCGCACCGGAGCCGTCGAGGCGCTCGGACGGGCCCAGCGGCGACGCGGACTCGTCGTCGACCTCGAGCCACTCCTCGCGGTTCCTGCTCTTGCGCTTGTCGTGGATGCGGGCGAACTGGATGGACATCTCCACCAGGATGCACACCGCCCCGGCGAGGGCCAGCATCGAGAACGGGTCCTGCCCGGGCGAGGCCACGGCGGCGAAGACGAAGATCCCCATGATGATCCCGCGGCGGGACCTGGCGAGCACCTCGTACCGGAGCACTCCGGCGACGTTGAGCATCGCGATGAGCAACGGGATCTCGAAGCTCACCCCGAAGATCAGGATCAGCTGGATGAGGAAGGTGAAGTACTGCGTACCTGAGAGGGCGGTGGTCTGGACGTTGTCGCCGATCGAGAGCAGGAACTCGAGGGCGAAGACGATGACGATGTAGGCCAGGACGGCGCCGCCGATGAACAGGACGGCGGCGAGGAACGTGAAGGCGATCCCGTAGCGCTTCTCGTTCTTGTGCAGGCCGGGAGTGATGAAGGCCCACAGCTGGTAGAGCCAGACCGGGCTGGCCAGCACGATGCCGGCGGTCGCGGCCACCTTCAGACGCAGCATGAACTGCTCGAAGGGGCCGGTGGCGAGGAGGCGGCACTGGTCCCCCGAGTCGCCGAGCTGGAGTCGGGCACCGGGAGGGATGTCGCAGTACGGGCCGGTGAGGATCTCACCCAGCGAGGGGACTCCGAAGAACCCGCTGCCGTACCACCAGAATCCGAACCCCAACGTCACCACGATCGCTGCGAGGGCGATGAGCAGTCTCGTGCGCAGCTCGTAGATGTGCTCGATGAGGGGCATCGTGCCGTCGGGGTTCCGGGGCCGGCGCCTGCGCTTGGACAGCAGCCGACCGGCGCCGCCCCTGGGGGTGGCGCCGGTCTTCTCCGGTCCGGTCCGCGTCATCGGTGAGGTGGCCTGCTACCGCTGGGGGCCGGTGCCGCCGTCGTACGGCGCGGTGGGATCGAAGTGCTGCTGGTGCTGGCCGGGCTGCGGCGGCTGCTGATTAGGCTGCTGACCCTGTGGCTGTTGGTACTGCTGCTGGGGCTGACCCGGCTGTTGGTACGGCTGCGGGGGCTGACCCGGCTGCTGAGCCTGGGTCTGCTGGTACGGCTGCTGCGGGGCCTGCGGGTAACCCTGGGTCTGGGGCTGTGCCTGCTGGGGATGCGCCTGCGGCTGGACGTACTGCGCCGCATTCGGCTGGCCGGCCTGCGTGAGCGCCTCAGGCTCGGCCGGCTTGTCGTCGTTCTGCATCTCCTTGATCTCCGACTTGAAGATCCGCATCGACCGGCCGAGACCGCGCGCGGCGTCGGGGAGCTTCTTGGAGCCGAAGAGAATCAGCACCACCGCGAGGACGATGAGCCAGTGCCAGATGCTCAACGCACCCATGTCAACCTCCGTTTGTGGGACAACATGCCCATGCTAACGCACCGAGGCCGACAGGCGTTGTCGCGGTCCTCGTCTGCAAAGGCGGTGACCAGCGGGTTCACCACGATTTCACGTCGACGATATCGAGTCGTCGCCTGCCGAGTAGAGCGCGAGTCCCGCGGTGGCCCGGGCGGCGATCTCCGCGGCCAGCGCGGGGTCCGACGGCGTCACCACGTCTGCGTGCCCGAGCAGGAACCTGACCAGCCACGCCCGGTCGTGATAAGCGATCGAGACGTCCAGATCACCGTCCGGACGCCGGACGACGTCATGGAAACCGAACTCGTCGAGGAACCACGCCGCGGCCGAGGGGACGACGGCCCGCTCCATCAGGACGCCCGCCTCGCCGTCGTCCTGGGGTTCCGGTCCGAGCGCCCGGCGCGGTCCGACCTCCTCCACCCCGCTCATCCGATCGGTGCGGAACGTCCTCCACTGACCCGTCCCGCGGTCGACGCCGTGGACGTAGGAGTGGCCGTCGGACACCGAGAGGCGAGCCGGATCGACCACCCGGGTGGTGGAGGTGTCCGAGCTGGCCGAGTGGTAGACGAATCGCAGCGCGTGTCCGTCGTGGACCGCGGTACGCACCACATCGGCATCCGGGGTGGTGGTCTCCGGACGGGGGGCGTCCACGCCGCGTCCCCCGGCACCCGACTCGACACCTGCCGCGGTCCGGAGGGTCTGTAGCAGATCGCGCAGGGCGGTCTGGTCGACCACCTCGGGATGGTCCAGGAAGATCGCGAGTCCGGTCTCGAGTGTGACGGCCTCGGCGGCGGTGAGCCGCACGGGCCGGTCGATCCCGGCGGTGAACGTCACCTCGACCAGCTCGGCGTCGTCGAGGTCCTCGGACGAGAACGCCAGGTCGATGAGGTCACCCGGGCCGTACCCGGGAAGCCCGCAGGACCACAGCTGCCACAGGGCGTCCCGCAGCTGCTTGTCCGACATGCCGAGGTCCCGCGCGGCGTCGGCCACGGGCACGGCTCCCCGGGTGTGGAAGTAGGGGACCACGCTGAGCAGCGTCGCCAGGGGGACGGCACGGGGGGTCATCGGACGGCCTCCTGCGCAGCGGTGAGGATGGTCACGACCCGGACGCGCAGCTCGGCGGGTCTCAGGGCGACGGCGTCGGCGCCCTGGGAGGCGACCATCGACGACAGCTCGCCGAGGGGGGCACTCACCTCCAGGTCGATGCCGGCACGACCGAACCGGGTCGCGGGCCCGGAACCGCGGGCCATCGCCCGGAGTTCGGCGGCGTGGCCGTCCGCCGCCCACACCGTGGCCTCCACGACCGGGTTCAGGCGGGAGATGGCGTCGTCGAGCAGTGCG
>NZ_JAALEC010000359.1:0-2571 GCF_014145205.1 Dietzia sp. DQ11-44 | reverse complement strand
TCCGTCGACCCCGCCCACCGCGCCGCCTACCAGGACCTCTTCGCCGCCCGGCGGGTCGCCAAGTCCTATCTGGCCGTGGCCCCCGCGCCGGAGGGGACGCCGCACGTCCGTGAGCGGTCCAGCCGGATCGTCAAGACCCGCGGGGTGCTGCAGGCCGCCGAGGTGGACGGCCCCCCGGACGCCCACACCCGGATCACCCTGCTCGAGGTGCGTGAGCCCGACCCGGGCGGGTCGGCCACGCCGCTCGGCCTGTACCGCCTGGAGCCCTCCACCGGGCGTACGCACCAGCTCCGCGTCCACATGAACGCGCTCGGCACGCCGATCCTCGGCGACGACCTGTACCCGCGGGTGCGGACGATCACCCCTGGCGACTTCTCCCACCCGCTGCAGTTGCTCGCGGAGACCATCGGGTTCACCGACCCCGTCTCCGGTGCCGAGCGCCGATTCAGGACCCGCAGGTCGCTCGAGGCGTGGCCGTCCGGGAAGGCCCGGGCGAAAGATCCGGGCCATCCCCCATCGGCACCCGCTCCGAACTCCTGCATGCTTTAGGTCGACCACCACGATCCAGGGGAGCAGATGACCACGCAGGCCGAGACCCAGCACCGGGCGGAGGGCGCGGAGCTCGCAGCCGTCGCCACCGACCTCGTCATGACCTACGGCGAGGGCGAGACCGAGGTCCGCGCGCTGGACCACGTCAGCGCCTCGTTCGAGCGCGGACGGTTCACCGCGATCATGGGCCCGTCCGGCTCGGGAAAGTCCACGCTCATGCACTGCATGGCCGGCCTGGACCGGCCGACCTCGGGTTCGGTGCGCGTGGGTGACACGGAGATCGTGGGCCTGGCGGACAAGGAACTCACCGCGCTGCGCCGCGACCGGATCGGGTTCGTATTCCAGTCCTTCAACCTCGTCCCCACCCTGACCGCCGAGGAGAACATCACGCTCCCGCAGGACATCGCGGGCCACGCCATCGACCGCGCGTGGTTCGACGAGGTGATCGGGCGGCTGGGGATCGCCGACCGCCTGTCCCACCGCCCCTCGGAGCTGTCCGGCGGTCAGCAGCAGCGCGTCGCCTGCGCGCGTGCGCTGGTGGGGCGCCCGGACATCCTGTTCGGCGACGAGCCCACGGGAAACCTCGACTCCACCTCGTCGGCGGAGGTGCTGTCGATCCTGCGCAGTGCGGCGGACGACTTCCAGCAGACCGTCGTCATCGTCACCCACGACCCGCGTGCCGCGACCTACGCCGACCGCGTGCTGCTGCTCGCCGACGGCCGGGTCGTGCGTGAGCTCTCCCATCCCACGTCCGACGAGATCCTGGCGGCCATGGGCGCGCTCGAGGAGCGGTGATGGCCGCCCGCCACGCCGCTGGTCACGCCCCCAGCCATTCCCGGCCCATGCTCCGGGTCTCTCTCCGCAACATCGCCGCGCACAAACTGCGCCTGGTCCTGTCCGTCCTGGCCGTGGTGCTGGGCACCGCGTTCGTCACCGGGTCGCTCGTGTTCACCTCGACCCTCAAGAGCACGTTCGACGGCCTGCTCGACCAGGGCACGCAGGATCTGTCCGCGATGATCGAACCCGATGACCCCCGGGGCGCCGGGGTGCCGTTCGAGGTCGCCGACCGCGCGCTCGGACTGCCGGGCGTCGAGGCCGTCACCCCCGGGGTGACCGGCACCGTGGTGATGTTCAACTCCGACGGCACGCCCTATCAGTCGGGTGGCGCCCCGTCGGAGGGGCTGGAGTGGGTCGAGCCCGACCAGGCCGTCGGGAGCAGCAGCTGGATCTCGGACGGGCGCGCTCCGGCCGCGGACGGCGAGGTCGTCCTCCCCGAGTCGGTGCTGGACAACGCGGGACTTGAGATCGGCGACTCCGCGCGGGTGTACACCACCTCCCAGGGGATGATCGACGTCACGGTCGTGGGCTCGTACTCCTCGGAGACCGACGTCGGCGGCTACGTCGGGGTCGGCTTCACCTCCGCACAGGCCCGCGCCCTGTTCACCGACGGGGAGAACGCCACCAACGTGGCCGTCCGCGCGGTCCCCGGCGTGAGCCAGGAGGAGATGCGCGACACGCTCGCCGCCGAGTTCCCCGAGTACGAGGTGAGCACGGGCGAGGAGGTCAAGGAGAGGCTCTCCGAGCAGCTGTCGACCATCCTGGACTTCGTCAACTACTTCTTCGTGGCCTTCGGCCTGATCGCGCTGCTCGTCGGCACGTTCATCATCTACAACACCTTCTCCATGCTGGTCGCACAGCGGCTCCGCGAACTCGCCCTCTTGCGGGCGATCGGCGCGACCCGCGGCCAGCTCACCCGGTCCGTGCTGGCCGAGGCCGCGCTGACCGGACTGGTCGGGTCGGCGATCGGCGTGCTGGCCGGGTTCGGACTGGCCCGGGTCATCTTCGCCGTACTCGACGCCTTCGACCTGGGGATCCCCTCAGGGGCCCTGGCACTCACCCCGATGTCCGTCATCACCCCGCTGGTGCTGGGCTTCGTCGTCACCGTGTTCTCCGCCTGGGCGCCCGCCCGGCGCGCCGGACGCGTCGCCCCGGTCCAGGGCATGCGGGTCGGGGCCGCCTCCT
>NZ_JAALEC010000358.1:0-301 GCF_014145205.1 Dietzia sp. DQ11-44 | reverse complement strand
CGCCGCGACCGACCACGGTCCCCCCGATGAGGACCGCCCCGGCGCCGACCCCCGCGCCGTCGTGGACGAGCGCCTCGCCGTGGTGGCTCTCGAGTGCGGGCGACGGCGCGATGCCGCGCACCAGGTCGGAGGACCCGCGGACGAAGTCCTCGGGCGTGCCCATGTCCCGCCAGTACGCCGAGTCGACGAAGCCGCAGACCCGCCTGCCCTCGGCGAGCAGCTGCGGGAAGGTCTCGCGCTCCACCGAGACGGGGACGCCCTCGGGGATCTGAGCGATCAGTTCACGCCGGAAGACGTAGCA
>NZ_JAALEC010000036.1:0-2200 GCF_014145205.1 Dietzia sp. DQ11-44 | reverse complement strand
CCCGTCAGCACCGGCCTCCGGCCGGAGGGCCGATCCGCCTCCGGCGCGGCCGATCGGCGACCGTCCACCGGGACGCTCCCCGTCCGGGTGGCGTGGGGCAGCATCAGGCCCCCGTCGTAGGGCGCGCCGCTCTGCGGGGACCGCCGTGAACTCATGTCCAAAATGTAGGCGCTCGGGGGCGTGGGGTCACGCAGAATCGTTGCCATGGACACGAACTGCTCTAGAACTCGTTCTACTTATTGAGAGTTTGACCTGATCAGGGTGCCGTCTGGACATGAGAACAAGTTCAGGTCACAATGTGAGGACAGCCACATTTCGTCCGCCCTCGCGAAGGATTCTGCCATGACCGAAGCTGCTGACCATTCGACCGATCCGCTCGCCGGAACCAACCCGGAGATGAACGAGGCCGCGGTGTTCGAGGCCGTCGCCGACAAGATCCCGGACAACGCACTGCTGACCATGGACGGCGTCGACTACACCTACCGTCAGGTCGACGATCTCGCCAACCAGATGGGGCACCTGCTCCGCGCCCACGGTGCGGAGCCGCTCAGCCACGTCGCGCTCTACATGAAGAACAGCACCGCGCACATGGCGGCCATCATCGGGTGCATGAAGACCCGGGTGGCCGGGATCAACGTGAACTACCGGTACACCGCGCCCGAGTTGGTCTACCTGTTCAACGACTCCAAGTCGATCGCCGTGCTGGTCGACGCCGAGTTCGCCGAGACCATGGCCGCAGCGGTCCCGAAGCTCGAGACCGTGCGTACCGTGATCGTGTTCGGCGGCGTCCCGGAGGTCCTGGCCTCGGCGTGTGCCGAGAAGGGCCTGACGGTGGTCGACGGGGACACCGAGTGGCCGGCACAGTCGGCGGAGCGGGACTTCGAGCCCGTCCGCGGCGACGACCACTGGATCGTCTACACCGGCGGGACCACCGGCTTCCCCAAGGGCGTGCAGTGGCACATGTCGGACTACTTCTACGCGTGCCTGTCCGGGGGCAACCCCTACGGTGACAAGCGGCACAGCCCCGCCGAGGTCGCCGACAACGTCTCGCCCGACGGCGGGATGAAGGTGGTCATCTCGGCCCCGCTCATGCACGGTGCGGGCCTGTTCACGCTGCTGACCTTCGTGAACCTCGGCGGCCACCTCATCATGTTCCGCGAGTTCGACGCGGCGGAGATCATCCGGGCGACCGCCGAGCACAAGGCGCACATCCTCATGTTCGTCGGCGACGGCATGGCGGTGCCGCTGACGGACGAGCTGGTCAAGGGCACCGAGACCATGGACTTCAGCACCCTGTTCATGATGGCCTCCGGCGGCGGCATCTGGTCCAAGTCCAGCCGCGAGCGCGTGCTCGAGGTGCTGCCCAACATCATCATCCGCGACAACTTCGGCGCCTCGGAGGCCGGCAACGACGGCGAGCTCGGGATGAGCGAGTCCGGCGAGATGACCATCCCGGCCAGCCCGAAGCTCGGCCTGGTCGACGAGGACTTCCATCCCATCGAGCCGGGCTCGGACGAGATCGGCTACATCGTCCGCCGCGGTCACCTGCCGATCGGTTACTGGAACGACCCGGAGAAGACCGCCAAGACGTTCCCCGTGGTCGACGGTCGACGCGTCTCGGTCCTGGGCGACATGGGACAGCTCCGCGAGGACGGCACCATCGTGTTCCTCGGCCGCGGTTCGGGGTGCATCAACACCGGCGGCGAGAAGGTCTTCCCGGAGGAGGTCGAGCAGGCGCTCAAGGCGCACCCGGCCGTGCACGACGCGCTCGTCGCCGGGGCGCCGGACCCGCGCTACGGCCAGAAGGTCGCCGCCGTGGTCTCGTTCCGCGAGGGGCAGTCGGTGGAGCAGGACGAGCTGTCCGAGTTCCTGCGTCAGTCACTGGCCAACTACAAGGTCCCCAAGGTGATCGTCGACGTGCCCGAGATCCGCCGCTCGCCCGCGGGCAAGGCCGACTACAAGTGGGCCAAGGACCAGCTGCCCGCGAGCTGACGGCACGGCGCTAGTCCGTCGCGAGGATGCGCTCGACCGCGCCCAGCGGGACCCCCACCCAGCTGGGCCGGTTGCGCGACTCGTACACCACCTCGTAGAGGGCCTTGTCCAGCGTGTACGCCCGGAGGAGCGCACCGGAGTCGCGGGGGTCCGAGTCGCTCACCTCGGCGTACCCGGCGCAGAAGGCGTCGACGTTACGGTCCCGCCA
>NZ_JAALEC010000357.1:0-1286 GCF_014145205.1 Dietzia sp. DQ11-44 | reverse complement strand
TTGATCTGATCGGTCGGCGGGTCCTGCGTCTTCTCGAGGAACTCCAGGACCCGGCCGTCCTCATCGGTCGGCACACAGCCGAACGCACGGGGATCGGAGACCCGCACCAGGTGCATGGTCAGATCCGCGCTCTTGGCGTGGTGGAGATCGAGGATCCGGGTGAGATCGGTCCCGCCCAGCACGTCGCCGTTGAACACCATGATCGTCGAGGCGGTGAGCTCGTCCAGGACGTTGCGGATGCCGCCGCCCGTGCCCAGCGGCTCGGTCTCCACCACGTACGTCAGCTCCAGATCGAGGTCGGACCCGTCCCCGAAATGCTCCTCGAACACCTCCGCCTTGAACGACGTGCCCAGCACCACGCGCCGGATGCCCGCCGCCCGGATCCGCGAGAGCAGATGGGTGAGGAAGGGCAGACCGGCCGTGGGCAACATGGGCTTGGGCGCCGAGATGGTCAGCGGCCGCAGGCGGGTCCCCTTGCCGCCCACCAGGACCACCGCCTCGGTGTCGGCGATCAGATCGCGCGGCTCGGCGCTGGAGGGGGTCGTCGAGGTCACAGTCCTACTCCCGATGTCGTGGGGCCCCGGCCGCGCGCTCGCGCGGCCCACACGGGCCGGTGGATGGTCTCGTCCGGCGCGTCAGCGAAGATCGCGCCGGGCGGACCGGATCGCGAGGCGGCACCGTAGTTCCAGACCCGCCCTCAGCGCCCAGCGTATCGGTGCCTGCCACGCGGCCGGATGCCTGTCCGCCTGGAACAGGTAGGCGCTGTTGTGGTGTGCCCGGAGGGTGAACTCCGGCACGGTCCTGGCCGCGTGTCCCTGGTCGTGGTGGATCACCGACGACGGCACGTAGACGCTCTGCCACCCGGCCCGGCCGAGCCGGTCCCCCAGGTCCACGTCCTCCAGGTACATGAAGTACCTCTCGTCGAACCCGCCGAGCGCGTCGAACGCCTCACGTCGCAGCAGCAGGCACGACCCGGACAACCACCCCGCGGTCCGTTCGGACTCCATGTCGGAGTCGTCGAGGTAGTGGGCGGTCCACGGGTTGCCCGGCCACACCGGACCCAGCAGGGCGTGGCCGATACCGGCGCCGAGCCTCGGCACGGCGCGGGCCGAGGGGTACACCGAACCGTCGGTCTCCGCGATCCTCGGGCCGAACGCCGCCGCCCGGGGCCACCGGTGGGCGGCGGCGAGCAGCGCGTCCACGGAACCCGGCTCGAACCACACGTCCGGGTTGACGACCAGCACGAACTCCTGGTCGAACTCCCCTGGGCGCCGGGCGATCTCGGT
>NZ_JAALEC010000356.1:0-5069 GCF_014145205.1 Dietzia sp. DQ11-44 | reverse complement strand
CCCCGATGGAGGTGTCCTCCACGGGGACCACACAATCGGCACCCTCGGGGACCGGCGCACCGGTCATCACCTTGCAGGCCTCGTCGTCGTCGACCCGTGGCCCCGGTCCGTCACCGGCGTGGGTCGTCCCCACCACCCGGAGCCGCACCGGCGAGTCCGGACCGGCCCCGGCGATGTCGGCCGACCGCACCGCGTAGCCGTCCATCTGCGAGTTCACGAACAGGGGGAGGTCCACCGACGCGAGCAGGTCCCGTGCGAGCACCGAGTCCGCGCACGCCACGACCGGCAACCGCGTGCTCTGGGCGGCCCGCTCCAGCACCGGCGCGAGATGCGTGCGCAGGAGCTCTCGGTACCCGGCGGGAGACGGCCGGGATACGGGGTGGGTCGGGCGGTCGGGGTGGGAGGCCATGCCCCCACGGTAATCGCGTTGTACTGTGCCTACGGTCCGCGCGCGGGGCGCAGGCGGGGAAATAAAGGGGAGACGGTGGCGGACGGCGCGCGGGGTTCGAGGAAGCTGTGGTCTGTCCACGGCGACGGCAAGAACATCAGGCCCGGCGAGGTCGTGGCCCCGATGGAGCGCCTGAGCTGGCCCCGGACGATCGGCATCGGCGCCCAGCACGTGGTCTCGATGTTCGGCGCCACGTTCGTCTTCCCCATCATCATGGGGCTCAACCCGCAGCTCGCGATCCTCTTCTCCGGCGTGTGCACGCTGCTGTTCCTGGCGATCGTCAAGGGGCAGGTCCCCAGCTACCTGGGCACCTCGGTGGCGTTCGTCGGGGCGGTCGCGGCGATCCGCGCGCAGGGCGGTACGAGCGCGGAGGTCACCGGCGCGATGCTGGTGGCGGGTGCGACCCTCGCCGTGGTCGGCGTCATCGTGCACGTGGTGGGCGGGCGCGTGGTCACCGCCGTGCTGCCCCCGGTCGTCACCGGCGCCGTGGTGATGCTGCTGGGCTTCAACCTGGCACCCGTGGTGGCCGAGACCTACTGGCCGCAGGACCAGTGGGTGGCGCTGACGGTGATGATCGCGCTGGTCCTCATGACGGTGGGCCTGAAGGGATTCGCCGGCCGGATCGCGATCTTCCTCGCGCTGATCTTCGGCTACGTGCTCTCGTGGGTGCTCGACCTGGTGACCGGTCCCATCACCTCGTTCAGCGCCACCGCCGGCGAGGTGACCGAGCACCTGCGGGTGGACTGGTCGGGCGTCGGCGACGCGCCGTGGCTCGGGTTGCCGCCCATGACCGACGAGGCCGCGGGCGTGGTGGGCATCCACGCGCCCGACTTCTCCCTGGCGTTCGTGCTGCTGATCGTCCCCGGGATCATCGCCCTGATCGCCGAGAACGCGGGTCACGTCAAGGCGATCGGCGAGATCACGCGCACCGAGACCGACGGCCTGATGGGCCGCGCCCTGGCCGCCGACGGTGCGGGCACCGTCCTGGCCACCTCGTTCGGCGGATCGGCGACGACGACGTACGCCGAGAACATCGGGGTGATGGCCGCGACCAAGGTCTACTCCACCGCCGCGTACGTGGTGGCGGCGCTGACCGCGATCCTCCTGGGCTGCTCGCCCAAGCTGGGCGCGGTGATCTCGGCGACGCCCGGCGGCGTGCTGGGCGGGATCACCGTGGTGCTCTACGGGATGATCGGCCTGCTCGGGGCGAAGATCTGGAAGGAGAACCGGGTCGACTTCGGCAACCCGCTCAACCTGGTCCCGGTGGCGGCGGGCGTGGTGATCGCCGTGGGCGACACGACCCTGACCGTGACGGACGACTTCCAGCTCGGCGGGATCGCGCTCGGCACCCTCGTGGTGGTGCTGGGGTACCACCTCGCCCGGCTGATCGCGCCGCAGTTGAGAGCGCAGGCCGAGCGCGACGAGATCCACGAGCTCACCCTCCTCGGGCCGAACCCGGAGGTGGAGGTGCCGGAGAGGTAGACGGCGGGGTGGCGCTCACGCGCCTACACTCGACCAGAACGCCCGGCAGATCGGAGGTGCGCGTGACCGCGACCGACATCCCGAGCCCTCGGCCGCGCCCCGACGGCGCGCGGCCGGCCACCCCGTTGCTCATCGACACTTTCGGTCGCACCGGGCGGGACCTGCGCGTGTCGCTGACGGAGAAGTGCTCCCTGCGCTGCACGTACTGCATGCCGGAGGAGGGGCTGCCGCCCATCCCGGAGGCCGCACGCATGACCACCGACGAGGTGATCCGGCTGGTCACGCTGGCGCATCACGACCTCGGGGTCCGCGAGGTGCGCTTCACCGGCGGCGAACCGCTGATGCGGCAGGACCTCGAGAGGATCGTCGCCGGGACGCGGGCGGCGTGCCCGGATCTGCCGATCGCCCTGACCACCAACGGGGTGGGCCTCGAGCACCGGGTGGGCGCGCTGGTCGAGGCCGGGCTCGACCGGATCAACATCTCCCTGGACACGGTCGATCGCCTTGAGTTCGCCGAGCTCACCCGTCGCGACCGACTGCCGTCGGTGCTGCGCGGGGTGCGCGCCGCGGTCGAAGCGGGACTCGTCCCGGTCAAGGTCAACGCCGTGCCGATGCGGGCGACCCTCCCGGGGGCTCCCGACCTGCTGGAATGGGCTCTGGAGGAGGGTGTGCAGCTGCGGTTCATCGAGGAGATGCCGCTCGACGCCGACAACACCTGGTCCAGGGTCGAGATGGTCACGGCGCAGGAGCTCCTCGACGTGTTGGGCGCGCGCTTCGACCTGGTCCCCGCCGGTCGCGAGGACCCGTCCGCTCCGGCCGAACTGTGGGAGGTGGCCGGACGCTCGGTGGCGGGGTCCCCGGCCCACGTCGGGGTGATCGCCACCGTCACCCGGAACTTCTGCGCGGCCTGTGACCGGACGCGGTTGACCGCCGAGGGAACCGTGAGATCCTGCTTGTTCAGTGATGACGAGACCGACGTGTTGGGTGTGTTGCGCTCCGGGGCGCGGGACGCGGAGATCGCCCGGGTCTGGCGCGGCGCGATGTGGGGGAAGCAGGCCGGGCACGGCATCGGTGGGACGGCATTCCACCGGCCGCGCCGGTCGATGGGCGCCATAGGCGGATGACGTGTCACCGAAAGCGGCGGCGGCGCGTCGGGGGCACGGGCTAGAGTCGACACCGTGAGCAGGACATCGAGAATGATCACCGTGGGGTACTACGCGGCGGCCGAGGACGCGGCCGGCACCGCCCGCGAGCGCCTCCACACGGACGCGACGACCATCGGTGAACTGGCCCGGGAGGTCTGCGAGAGGCACGGTGAGCCGTTGGCCAGCATCGTCACGGTGTCGTCCTTCCTCATCGGCGAGGAGACCACGCGCGACCCCCTCGCCTCGATCGACGGGGTCTCCGTGATCGACATCCTGCCCCCCTTCGCCGGGGGTTGACCGGTGGGTCGGCGTCAGGGGATCGCGGTGGTGGGCGTGGCCCTGATGTGTTCCGGGCTCGCGTGTGCGACCGAGGAGCCGGAGGCCACTGCGACCGTCTCGCTCGGGGTGGCCGCCGCGCCGTCGTTGTCCGTCGCGTTCACCGACCTCATCCAGATCTTCGAGGAGGAGAATCCCGGGGTCCGGGTCCACCTCGAACTGGGGCGGTCGGACGAGATCGCCGAGGGGCTGTCCGACCGCACGGACCTCAACGTCTTCGCCTCCGCGAGCGAGGAGGTGATGGACCTCGCCGTGGCACAGGGAGCCGCCGCGGAACCGCAGATCTTCGCCCGGAACCACGTGGTCGTGGCGGTGCCGTCCGGGAACCCCCTCCGCGTGCGCGGACTGGGCGACCTGTCCCGCCCGGACCTGCGCGTGGGCCTGTGTGTGCCGGACACCCCGTGTGGCAAAGCGACCGAGGAGGTGCTCGCCGCCGCGGCGGTGGAGCCCACGGACGTCACATGGGAGGACGGGTCCCGCGCGCTCAGTGTCCGGCTCGCGGACAACGAGATGGACGTCGGGATCGTCTACCGCACTGACGTCGCGAGCTCGCACGGGTGGGTGGCGCCCGTCAGTCCCGAGGGTCGCGAGCGGGACCTGATGCGGTCGGCGGGAACGACCCGGTACGTCCTGGCCCGCGTCCCCAGCGGGGAGAGCGGGCCCGGGGGCGAGGCCGAACGGGTGGCGGCCGACCGTTTCCGCGGGCTCGTGACCTCCGAACACGGCCGCCGGACCCTCGAGGGTGCCGGACTGGACGCGCTGCCGGAGTGACCCGGGGTACTGAAACCCGGGTTCTCGACGTCACGCGGTGAGGCATCGCCCGCTGAGCCGACCCGTGATGGCCGACCTCTCGACGTAGGGCTGACGCCAGGTGCGGCCGTCGGAGGAGGAGTCGCGGTTGTCACCCAGGAGGAGATAGTGCCCGGCCGGGACGTGGAAGTCACCGCGGTAGTACGACGACGAGGCGTACAACTCCTCGAGGGGTACGCCGTCCACGCGGACCGCGCCGCCGTCGATCTCGATGCGCTCGCCGGGCAGGCCGACCACCCTCTTGAGCACGCGGCCGACCACCTCGGCGTGATCCACCACGACCAGGTCGCCCCGGCGGATCGGTGTGGACCGTCGGAGCGACCTGGTGAGAACGAGCTGCCCGGCACGCAGGGTCGGTTCCATTGAGTCGGATCGGACGCGGGTGAGCCACCACATCAGGGCGCGTGCTCGTGGTGGTCGTGACCGTGGTGGTCGTGGTCGTGCCCCTCGGCGTACTTGAAGAATCGCACGTAGGCGTCCATGTACTCGCGGGCGGCGACGAGGTCGTCGGGGTCGAAGCCCCTGAGCGCGATGGCGTGGTCGAAACGACGCTCGAGCTCGTCCCACCGGTCCTCGTCGACCAGGCCCCTGAGGGGCTCGATGCTGCCGAGCTCCAGCGCCTCGTCGGCGGCCACCACCCGAGGGTCGACGCCGGCACCGGCGGGCGCGAGTCCGCTGAAGCCGGCGCCCTCGCCCGCGCGGTGCACGCGGACCAAGGTCTCGAGAAACCACCTGTCGGCGACCTCCCTGGTCTCGCCGCCCGCGACCCGGACGCGCCGGACCTTGTCGAAGACGGCGCGGACCTCGTCCTCGCCCCCGGGGTGGACCCACTTGAGGGCGACATTGAC
>NZ_JAALEC010000355.1:0-4698 GCF_014145205.1 Dietzia sp. DQ11-44 | reverse complement strand
CGCTGTCGAGGGCACGGCGGCCGTCGGTGACGGCCGGGCCGTCCTCGGTGTCGCAGTGGGCGGAGGCCTCACGGACGACGAGTCCGAGCAGCGTGCCGAAGATCGAGGTGACGTTCATGACGGGGTCCTTTCCCTGGTCTGAACTGGTACGTCTCAGACGGTAGCGCCCGAACGGGAGGGTTCCCATGACCTAGGTCAAGCCCCGCCCGCCCGCGCCTCCAGTCCCTCCGGATCGAGCAGGTCGACCTCGGCTCCGCGCACCTCGACAAGACCCTCGCGCCCGAGCGCGGCGAGTCGGCGGCTCAGGGTCTCGGGGATGGTACCGAGGTAGGTGGCCACGTCCTTCTTGGACATCGGCAGTCGCACCGTCACCACCCCGTCGACGCCTCGGACGGCGGGCAGGTCGAGCAGATATGAGGCGAGCCGTGCGCCGACGTCGGCCAGCGTGCGGGCCGCGAGCATCCGCTCTGTGGACTCCAGGCGGATGGCGAGCGAGCGCAGCATGGATGCGCCGATGTCCGGGTATCGGTTCAGGAGCCCGGCCAGCGAACCGTGCTCGAAGACGCACATCGTCGTGGGGTCGAGCGCGACGCAGTCGTTCTCCGGACGTGTCCCGGTGAGGAAGCCGCTCTCGCCCTCGACGTCGCCGGGGCCGAGGAGGCGCAGCGTGGCCTCGCGGCCGTCCTCCGCCGTGCGGCCCACCTTGACCAGCCCCTCGTGCACCATGAGCAATCGCGGCGACGACTGCCCCGCGCGCACGATCCACTCGCCGCGCTCGACGCGGAGCGGACGCGCCATCGAGGCCACCTCGGCCTGCTGCCGGGGTGAGAGCCGGGCGAAGAGCGGCACCGCCGCGACGCATGACTCGGCGTGCTGGTGGTCGTGAGAGGGGGTCATCGGGTCCTATTGTGACCGCGGGTGCTCCCTCGCGTGGGGCTGATCGTGAGCGCGGCGGTCGTCGGGCACACCCGCGGGACTAGACCAGCCAGTCGTTGGGGGCGAAGAGCTCGGCGTGAATCCGCTGTTCGGGCACGCCGGCCTCGATGAACGTCGCGCGCACCGACTGGAGGAAGCCGGTGGGCCCACACAGGAAGACGTGTGCGCCCGCCGGGAGCTCGACGGAGGAGAGGTCCATGACGCCGTGGTGGACCGCGCCCGGTCCGGCGGTCGTGTCCGCGCCGTGCTCGTACCAGGTGTGCACCTCGGCGTCGGCGAGCAGCGAGGACTCGCCGGCCACCTCATCGGCCAGAACGTGCTGGTCGGGCGAGCGGTCGGCGTGCAGGATCAGGACTCGCCGGGGATCGTCCGTCGCGGACAGGTGCGCGATCATACCGAGCATCGGGGTGATGCCGATCCCGGCCGAGCACAGGACGACCGGTGCCGCGTCCGGGCCCGACCCGGTTCCCGCGGCGTCCAGGACCAGGTCACCGAACGGCAGCGTGACCTGGAGCGTGGTGCCGACCCGGGCGTGGGCGTGCAGCCACCCGGAGACCTCACCGGCGGGGCACGGACCCGCGCCACCGGAGACCGCGTCGACCCGGCGGATGCCGATCCGCCACGTGCCCGACCCCGGCGCCGCCGACAGCGAGTACTGACGCAACTGACGCGCGCCGTCGGGCAGCACCACGCCGACGGAGGTGTACTGGCCGGGTCGGAAGTCCGGCAGGTCGCCACCGTCGGGACCGCCGAGGGTCACCACGGTGACGGAATCGGTGACGTCCTCCCGGGCCAGGACGACGGCGGTCCGGAAGACGTCTCCCGGCTCGACCCGGGCCTCGGCGTAGAGGGCGTTCTCGAAGTCCACGAGGACGCCCGCCATGATCCAGTACACCTCGTCCCACGCGGCCGCGATCTCCGGGGTGATCGCCTCGCCCAGCACCTGGACGATCGCGTCGAAGAGGTTGTCGTGGACCACCTGGTACTGGTCGGCGGTGATCCCGAGGCTCGCGTGCTTGTGGCCGATCCGGGCCAGCATGTCGACGGGGCTCTTCCCGTCCACCAGCAGCGTCGCGAAGGTGGCGATGGAGGCGGCGAGCGCGCGCTGCTGGGCGCCCAGCTTCTGGTTGCCGCGGTTGAAGGTGTCGCGCAGGAGCTCGGGGTGGTTGCCGAACATCGTGCGGTAGAACACCGGGGTGATCTCGTCGATGTGCGCCCCGATGACCGGGAGCGTGTCGCGGATGATCGGGACGTGGTGCGGCGAGAGCTCCCGCGGATGGGCGAGGATCGTCTCGAGTGAGGTGAGCGACGTGGTCATGCGGATCTCCTTCAGTGGGCGCGACGGGGTCACCCGGGCACCTGGGGTGCCGGGCGTCGAGGGGGTGTGGGTCGGTGGTCGCCGACCGGTCAGGGGGCGGGTCCCAGGCTGAGCAGGACCTGCCTGGTCGGGGTGTGGACGATGCCCGAGACGGTGAGTGGATCGAGGGCGGCGAAGAACGCCTCGCGGGCCTCGGCCAGGGCTCGGCGGAGGCTGCAGTTGCCGGCTAGCGGGCAGGGCGCCGGGCCCTCGCACTGCACCACCTCGCCGGGGCCCTCGAGTTCACGCAGCAGCCGCCCGACGGACGCCTGACGACCGGCCTCGGTGATCGCGAGACCACCGCCCCGGCCCCGCCGGGACTCGACGAGGCCGAGCTCCACGAGCCGGGAGACGGTCTTGGCCACGTGGCTCGTCGACGCGTTCACCGACTCGGCGATGCCCCCGGCGGTCATCCGGTCCCCGCGCCCGTCGGCCACGGCGAGACGCATGAGGGCGCGGAGCGCGAGATCGGAGAACCTGGACAACTGCACGAGGCCGAGCGTGCCATAGTGCGAACCGCCTAGCGCATTTGTCCGCAGTGATCTCAAATACGTTCTGAGCTGGGCATTTGGCGGGCGTGTCACCAGCAGGAACGCGGGGTCCCCCTCACCGTCGCGGCCCGTCGTCGCGTCGGCGGAGCACCGCGGCGGGGGCGGGGGAGGGCGCGGCTAGGATCGATCCCCATGGCAGCCTCCCTCCTCGTCGCCGGCACCACGTCGGATGCCGGCAAGAGCGTGGTGGTGACGGCGCTGTGCCGGGCGTTCGCCCGGCGGGGCATCAGGGTCGCGCCGTTCAAGGCGCAGAACATGTCCAACAACTCGATGGTCGTCCGGGGTCCGGCGGGCTTCGGGGAGATCGGGCGCGCGCAGTGGATCCAGGCCCTCGCGGCACGCGCCGAGCCCGAGGTGGCGATGAACCCGGTGCTGCTCAAGCCGGGCGGCGACCGGCGCAGCCACGTGGTGGTGATGGGCCGCCCCGCCGGGACGGTCTCGTCCAGGGACTTCGTCGACGGTCGCGTGCATCTGGCCACCGCCGCCCATGCCGCATACGACGACCTGGCCGACCGGGCCGACCTGGTGCTGTGCGAGGGCGCGGGCAGTCCTGCCGAGATCAACCTCCGTGCCGGTGACTACGTCAACATGGGCCTGGCCCGTCACGCCGACATG
This sequence comes from Dietzia sp. DQ11-44, assembly GCF_014145205.1. NCBI lineage: Bacteria > Bacillati > Actinomycetota > Actinomycetes > Mycobacteriales > Dietziaceae > Dietzia > Dietzia sp. DQ11-44. The sequence goes on along the minus strand of NZ_JAALEC010000355.1, from coordinate 1,239 downwards.
CCGGTGGTCGTGGTGGGCGACATCGACCGCGGCGGGGTCTTCGCCGCGATGTACGGCACGGTGGCACTCCTGGATGCCGTCGACCAGCGGCTCGTCGCAGGCTTCGTCGTCAACAAGTTCCGCGGTGACCCCTCGCTCCTCGGACCGGGGCTGGACCACCTCGAGGCGCTCACCGGACGGCGGGTCCACGGAGTGCTGCCCTGGAGCCCCGACGTGTGGCTCGACTCCGAGGACGCGCTGGACATCGGCGGTCGCCGCGCCGACGCCGGCCGGGCGTTGCGGGTCGCCGTGATCCGGCTGCCCCGGATCAGCAACTTCACCGATGTCGACGCGCTGGGGCTGGAGCCGGACGTCGACGTGGAGTTCGTCACCGACCCCCGGACCGTCAGGGGCGCGGACCTGGTGGTCCTGCCCGGCACGCGCGCGACGATCGACGACCTGGCCTGGCTCCGCTCCCGCGGTCTGGACCGCGCGGTGATCGACCACGCCCACGCCGGGGGGTCGGTGTTCGGCATCTGCGGTGGCTTCCAGATGCTCGGCCGACTCGTCCGGGACCCGGAGGGGGTGGAGGGTCCCGAGGGCGCGGAGGTCGACGGGCTCGGGCTGCTGGACGTGGAGACGGAGTTCGGGCCGGAGAAGGTCCTGCGGCTGCCCACCGGGGAGGCGCTCGGTCAGGCGGCGGCCGGGTACGAGATCCACCACGGGCGGATCGGCCTCGGCGCGGACCCCGAGTTCCTCGGGGGTGCGAGGCGCGACGGTGTGGCGGGCACCATGTGGCACGGGAGCCTCGAGTCCGACGGGTTCCGTCAGGCCTACCTCGCGGAGGTGGCGGCCCGTGTCGGCCGGGTCCGCGAACCCTCCGGTGTGGACTTCGCCGCCGCACGCGAGAGGCGACTGGACCTGCTGGGTGATCTGGCGGAGGAGCACCTCGACCTGGACGCCCTGCTGGAGCTGGCCCGCGAGGGCGCGCCGGAGATGCCGTCCCTGCCGCCGGGGTCGGAGCGGTGATCCTCGTCCTGGGTGGGACCGCTGAGGCGCGGGAGCTGGCGAGACTGCTGCAGGACGCGGGTCACGAGTTCTGCTCGTCCCTGGCGGGGAGGGTGGCGCGTCCGCGCCTGCCCGTGGGCCGGGTCCGGATCGGCGGCTTCGGCGGGGTCGAGGGGCTCCGCGACCACCTCTCCACGCACCGGGTCCGCGTGGTCGTGGACGCCACGCACCCGTTCGCCGCGGGGATCTCCG
>NZ_JAALEC010000354.1:0-5220 GCF_014145205.1 Dietzia sp. DQ11-44 | reverse complement strand
GTTCTTGCGGGCGATGACGGTGTCCCCGACACCGACGGTGTCACCGCGGGACACAACTCTGGTGTGGGTGTCATCGACAATTCCGTCGGCGATCCTTTGTGCCCTGATGACTTCGTTGAGGGTGTCGACGTCTTCGTTTCGGGAGGCGATGATCAGTGAGCTGCGCCCGGCCTCCAGGTCGGAAAGATAGGCCTGAACGGCATCGGTGAGCATGGACTCGCGATGCCCACCGGTGACCCATCCGCGATCGGCGTACTGATCGAGTGCGGCGGTGTCTCCGAGCCGCAGTCCCAGGGTTGCTTCGGCTTGTTCGGTGTCTGCGCCCATGCGCATCACCTGTTCCAGTTCGACCGTGCCTGGTGTGCGGGTGATGTCGGCGAACAGGCCACCTGAGGTCACTGCGGATAGCTGGTAGGGGTCGCCGATCAGGCGCACAACGGCCCCGGATTCTTGGGCGATCTCGGTCAGCGCGGCGAGGTTCTCGGTGCTGGCCATTCCGGCTTCATCGACCAGGAGCATGTCGCCAGGGGAGATCTCAATCGGCAGGGCCGACAGGGTCTTACCCGGTGCGTTCGGGTTGAGTCCGCGCCAGGTGAAGGTCAACAGGTCGATGGTGTGTGCCGGGGCGTTAATGTCCTCGGACAGCACGCTCGCTGCTGCCGCAGACGGGGCCAGGCCGATGACAATTCGGCCCGTGGACTGCCAGGTCTTGGCGACGACCTTCATCGACGCGGTCTTGCCGGTTCCGGCCGGACCGACCCCTGCCGCGACCAGGGTTCCCACCCCCACCAAGTGCTTGGCCAGGGCCTGCTGGCCGGGGTTGAGAGACCACCCTTCGGTCTTCTCGTGGGCGGCCAGTACGTCGTCCACTGCGGCCTCGGTGGCAATGACAGCGACCGGGGTTCGGGCCGCTTCCAGCACCGCAGTTTCGGCGTTCAGAACAGCGGCGGTGGTGTACTTCTCAGAGTTGGCGTGCCGGTCGATTCCCCTCCCGCGTGCGGTCATCAGAGCAGAGGGAAGAAGCATCGGCTCGGGGGGAGTCAGCGGCACGATGAGGGTGTTCATGGCGTGGCTCATCACGGCCTGGTGTGCCGCTTCTAGTTCGGTATCGGAGGCGAAGCGGTAGCCCTTGAGTGCGGTTGAGATCGCAGTGTCCAGGTGCGAGGCACGGAAGTGAGCACGTGCATCGGTAACCCTGGCGATGGCGAGCTCGGCGACCGTCTCGGTGTGCTGCTCCGCATCGAATGCCTCGCGTCTGGCCTCGGTGTCAGTGGCGGTGGAAGCGGCCGCAATCTGCTCTACGACCTCGGCTCCAACACGGTCGACGGCCGCCTGCTTCCATGCTGCGCGGTGCTCATCTAGCGACTGCGCGGGCTTCTTTGCATCGCGGGTGTCAAGGATGGCTTTCTGCCACAGGGCGTAGCTTGCCCGCTGCGCGGGTTGCCGGCCATTCTTCTCCACGTACTCGGTCACCAACTGCTCATAGACCGGGCGTGCCAGGGTGCGCCGGGAGGAAAACATCTCGATCAGACGGCGGTCGATTCCGGCGATCTCCCAGATCGGAGCCTTGCCCGGCTGAGGATGATGGGCGGTGAACTCCACGCCCATCCGGCGGGTCATTTTGTCGTGCAGGATCGCGTCATACCGGGCGGATATGGCTTGGTGCATCTGGAAGACCGCACGTCCATCCAGTGACAGCCAGCGCCCGTCCGGGCCTTGCACTTTGTTGGCCAGAAGCACGTGCGAGTGCAGGTCCGGGTCGCCCCCGCGGGTATCGAAGTGAGTGAACTCAGAGCCGACAATCCCGCGGGTTTTGACCTGCTCGATTCCCTGCTTGCCGACCCGTGTGTAGATCGCATTGTCTTCGGCCCACGCCAGTGCCTCGGTGACGGATTCGTGGTGCAACGCGGCGATCTTGGACGACGTCTGCTCGTCTGCCAGTGCCCACAGAACGCTGACACTTTTCACCGGGGAGAACGTGAAGTCGAACCCCGCGATCGCTTGCTTGACCTGGTCACGCTCTCGGTTGACCCAGGCGATGACGTCCTTGCCGGAGGCGTGGTCGTAGCCGAACTTCTCGGTATAGAACGGCCGGCCTATCTGCTCGGCGAGCTCGCTTCGCTCGGCTGTGGTCGGGCGGCGATTCTCGGTCTTAAGGAAGTCCCGCTCGGCCGCGGCGATTGCGTCCAGGACATCGACGCCGCCGGTATAGAGGGGGAAGGATCGGCCGAGTTTGCAATCCTTCAATGCGGTCCCGGCGAGCATCTTGGCGTCGGTGTCCGGGTGCAACCCCTCGCCATACAGGGCAGCCATCTGGGCTTCGGTGACCACCGCCCCGGCGGTGGCTGACTTCGAGTCCAGACCGTCTAGACCTGAGCCGATCCACCGACCGGGCGGGGTGCCCTTGGCGGCGTAGTAGTCCGACAGGCTTTGCCCTTGCGGGTCGGCGTCGTGGGTGGCCACCGAGCGCAGCAGGTACTGGTATCCAGTGCCCGCGTGTACGGCTCGGAGGGTCATCACGACCACCAGCGTATGCGGCACCAATGGGCGCGTCTACGCGTCGCAGCACGCGGGCCTGCGACCAGGAACTTCCCGTCGCTCACTAGAAGTGCATACTGTGTATGGCTGTTTGAGCGAGCAGGAGCGAGGGTTGGTCTTGGGCACTGGTGACGTCTCAGGCAGGGCCTGTGCGGCCAACACGGTGGCCGGATGGGGAAGTGGTTGGTGCTCGCGGGTGTCGTAGGCGTGCTTTAGGGTTTGGGCTATGGCTGCTACGAAGACTGATTCGCGTTCACAGACCGCGCGGGCTCGCGCCCGCCAAGCCATGGCTGACGAGCTCGAGCGGGCGCGCAAGCGCGAATCCAAGCTCGTGGCGGTGTTCTCCGCGATCGACGCCCGCGCCGACGCCGAGGCCGCCCTGGGGGAGTCACTGATCGAGCTCAAGGACCTTGGGGTCGCCCAGGCGGATTTAGCCGAGATGACCGGCCTGTCCGCCCGCGAGGTCGGCGCGGCAATCCGCGCCGCGAAGGACCGCACCGCCACCGGGGACTCCACGCCGGAGACCACTGACGAGCAGGCGTCGGACACGACCTCGGACCACAACGGTGCCGAGTCCCACTGACCCGCGCACCAGTCCCGCAGACGTGGACATTCCTCTGCCGGGCCTGGAATTGGTCGCGCCACCTCCCGCCCCGGCTGGCGCGGCGCGGCGGTCGCGTCCCTATAGCGCGACCCTGCCGCCCACTCAGGCGGCGATCGACGCGTTCTGGTCCCGTGTGATCAAGGCACCTGCCGACGGATGCTGGATTTGGACCGGTGCCATCTCCGCCGGTGACGGATACGGACGCATCACCTGGCGTCGTTATGCAACGAGCCGTACAGAGTCAGCGCACCGGTTTGCGCTGCTGATTTCGGGCGAGCTCACCGGCGGCGGTGTGGGGGAGCACCGCTGCAACGAACCACTGTGTGTCCGCGTCGATCAGGGGCATCTCATCGCCTCCACTCAAGCGGCGAACCTGCTCTACGCCGTCGCGTGCGGGCGCACCGGAGTCATTCGAACCCTGGCGCATCGTCAAGACCGCCACGCTCGGTCACTGGCCGTGCGTGAGGCCGTTGCCGGCGGGTGGAACGCAGCCGCCTATGCCCGCGCCTGCGGCAACGCCGCGCCCCTCGACACGCCACCACTGTTTTGAACGAACACGTAGGCTCACAACCAACACAAGGCCCCGCTCGAGCGGGGCCTCGACTCATTTCGGGGTGTGCGGATGTGTCAGCGGGCCGCGCCGATACGGCGTTGGCGCCGGGGCGCCCGGCCGTGCAGGAGGGCCCATCGCAGGTGGCGTGGAATCTATGACGGCCGGTGCCAGCCGTGAACGGTAGCGATCGTCATGACGGGGCCGGGGAACGGTCGGTGCCCGGCAAGCCCGACCACGAAGTCTCAGCGCCGCAACAGGTGACGCCTCATGCCCCGATTCTGCGCCCGCCGGCGGGCAGACCACTCGTGCAGGGGCGGCGGAAGATCACCATGTATCCCCTCGGCCACAGTCTCCCGGGCCCTCTCGGGCCGGTGGGGATTCTTACGAGCAGCATCGGGCCACAGGCCCGATGCCCGGTGCCAGGGCGCTTTAGAATGAGACCAAGCGCCCCCGCTTTCGGCCAGGAGCCTGACACCGTGACTGAATTGGATTCCGAGTTCGTCGACCTCATCAACACCATCGGTCCGCGCCGCGCGCAGGCACTCGCAGTCGCGGCCTTTGAGGTCGCCGAGCAGATCCGCGCCGACGCCGATCTGCTCGGCACCGCAGCGGTGACGGGCGACCAGCTACAGATCCTTGACGCGCTACCGCCGTGCACCTTCACTCAGAGCCGCCTCTGGCGCTACCAACTCGCCGAGTGCGCCACCCGGCTCGCTAACGACGCCAGGCAGTGGGGCGCGCCCGTGCCCCGCTGCACTGGTGAGGAGATGGTGCTGCACCTGATCCTGAGACGAGCCGCAGTCACCGACACCGGACTGTCAGCCGATCAGGCCATGGCCTGGCCCGCCGAGACCGACAACCCCGACACCTGGGGCGACCTGGCGAGCGACCTGTTCCAAGACGACGACGTCCTGGCGCTCTACGATTTGCCCGCTGAGACCATCACCAGATGGGTCGGCGGAGTCAACCTGGAACCGGCCCAGTGGTTCACCGAGTTCACCACCCCCTACCCCCTGCCCGAACGAACCTGACCAGAGGCAACGACCGGCGCACGACTGTCAGGTGAGTCGTCTGACGCACCACTGCGATGAGTGTTTCTGCCCGACCCGGCCGCACCCTTACCCCAGCAGGGCTGAACGCGGCGCCGCCCCGCGGCTGCGCCATCCGCGGGGCGGCCTCTGAACAGTCAGGGGAGTGCGACTATTGGCGTGCTCAGCGCCACGCCACGTGTTGATCGGCTGCGCTCACGAGGCGTCCGTCGCCGCCGAGTCGCCCCTGCCCTCACGCAGTGCATCGAGGACCTCACGCAGAGTGTCTGAGGCGGCCTCGGCGCGAACCCGCGCCCGATCCGCCTCCACTGCCGCGGTGCGGGCGTCGCGGACCTCCCGGCGGGCAGCCTCGAGCTCACCTCGCACCTGCTCCAGCTCGCCGCGCAGCCCCTCCACCTCGCCGGTCGCACGATCTCGAGCGGCAACCGCATCATCCTTCTCCAAGGTGGCCTTCTCGGCCGCGGTGAGGGCGTCAG